>DATIQP010000684.1:0-25886 GCA_035470765.1 Polyangiaceae bacterium
GTGCACCTGCACGCGGCCACGCGCACGCACTACGACCTCCGGCTCGAGGTCGGCGGCGTGCTCGCGAGCTTCGCGGTGCCGAAGGGGCCCGGCCTGGACCCGAGCGAGAAGCACCTCGCCGTCCAGACCGAGGAGCACCCCATCGAGTACGTCGACTTCGAGGCCGTCATCCCGGAGGGCCAGTACGGCGGTGGGCCCATGATCTGCTGGGACCGCGGGATGGTGCGCTACCTCGAGGCGACGGCGGAGCAGGGCCTCGCGAGCGGCAAGCTCGACTTCGCGCTCTCTGGCTACAAGCTCCGCGGCCGCTACGCGCTCGTAAAGTTGGACGGTCGCCGCGCCAGCGTCGGCGCCAAGGGCAACGAGTGGCTTCTGATCAAGAAGAACGACGCCTTCGCCCGGACCGACGAGGACGTCCGCGCCACGCAGCCACGCTCGGTGCTCTCGGGCCTGACGGTGGAGGAGCTCGCGAAGGCGCCGCTCCTGGCGTCGCAGGCCGAGCAGCTCGCGCAGGAGCTGGGTGCCCCGTGCGCCGAGGTCGACGGCCGCGCCCTCTCGCCGATGCTTTGCAGCTCGCTCGAGGATCGAGGCGGCGGCAAGCCCACCACCCTCCTGCCGGACCACCTGAAGGCGGGCTACACCTACGAGCTGAAGCTCGACGGCGTGCGCGTCATCGCGGACAAGCGCGGCGACGGCGTGCACCTCGTGTACCGCTCGAACCGCGACACCACGCTCGCCTACCCGGAGGTGGAGCGCGCCGTGCGGGCCCTGGCGCCCGAGCGCGTCGTCCTCGACGGCGAGATCGTCGCATTCGACGAGAAGGGAGCCCCCAACTTCCAGCGCCTCTCGCAGCGCATCCACCTCGCAGTCGAACCCAGGAACAGGGCCGGCTTCGGCCCGGCCGCGCTCGCGGTACCGGTCGTGTATCTGGTCTTCGACGTCCTCGCGATCGGATCGTACGATCTGCGGGGTCTGCCGCTCGCGCGCCGGCGCGAGCTGCTCCGGCGCGTGGTGCCCGGCGCGGGCGTGATCCGCGCGCTCGACTGGCTCGACACGGGAGGCGACGCGCTGCTCGATTTCTGCCGCGCGCGGCACCTCGAAGGCATCGTCTGCAAGCGCGCCGACGCGCCGTATCGCCAGGGGCCGAAGCGCACGACGGACTGGGTGAAGGTGAAATGCGAGCGCGACGAGAGCTTCGTCGTCGTCGGGTACACGCGCGGCAACGAGGGGCGCTCGCGCCTCGGCGCGCTCGACGTCGCAGCGCACGACGCCGATGGACGCCTCGTCGTGCGGGGCAAGGTGGGCAGCGGCCTCGACGAGAAGACCATCGACTTGCTTCTCGAGAAGCTCGAGCCGCTCGCGACGAAGGAGCGGCTGTTCGCGGGCAAGCTCGACGGCGCCCCGAACGGCCGCACCCTCGTCAGGCCGAAGGTCGTCGTCAGCGTTCGTTTCCTCGGCTGGTCGGACGACGGCCGGCTTCGCTTCCCGACGTTCCGCGGCATCGACTACGACCGCGCGCCCGCCGACTGCGTCGCGGGCCCGCACGGCGACGCCGCGAGCTTGCCGTCGCTCGAGGCGCCGCGCCTCCGCAAGAAGAAGGAGGCGCCCGTCACCCTCACCAACCAGGGCAAGGTCTTCTGGCCGCCCTCGGAGGGCGGCTACACCAAGGGCGACGTCTGCACGTACTACGAGCGCGTCTCGACGGTCTTGCTCCCCTACCTGCGCGATCGCCCCGTCATCCTGGTGCGCTACCCGGACGGCGTCCACGGCAAGAGCTTCTTCCAGTGGAACGTGCCGTTCGGGTTCCCCTCGTGGATCCGCCACATCCCACTCGGCGACTCCGAGGACGACAAGTCGAGCCGCACGCCCGAGCGAGGCGATGGATCGGTCGCAAGCAAAGAGAAGCGCGTCTTCCTGATCAACGACCTCGACAGCCTGCTGGCGGTGGCGAACCTCGGCGCGATCCCGATCCACGTCCTCGCGTGCCGCGCCGGCTCGCTCGATCAGTGCGACTTCTGCACGATCGATTTCGACGTCGATCGATCGACGCTGAAGAACGGCGTCACGCTCGCGCTCGAGCTGCGGCGGTTGCTCGACGACCTCGGGCTGCGCGGCTACCCGAAGACATCCGGCCAGCGCGGGCTGCACGTGCTCGTCCCGCTCGGCCCGGGTGTCAGCTTCGAGACGGCGCAGGCGCTCAACGTCCTTTTGGGCAGGCTCGTCGCCGCGCGCCACCCGGACATCGCGACGCTCGAGCGCATCGTGGAGCGGCGCGGGGACAAGGTGCTCGTGGACATCGGGCAGACCGGGCGCCGCCGGTCGATCGTCTCGCCCTACTCCGTGCGGGCGCACCCGGGCGCGACGGTCTCGACGCCGCTCGATTGGGACGAGGTGAACGACGACCTCGACCCTTCGAAGCTGGACATCCGGAGCGTTCCCGAGCGCATCGCCCGCCGGGGCGTCGAGAACGACCCGATGCGAGGCCTGCTCGAGGACAAGCCCGACGTGGCCGCCGCGGTCCGAAGGCTCGAGGCCCTCGTGCGGCAGTGACCCGCGACGGCGGGGATCAGCCGAAGGGCTCGTCCAGCTTGTGCTTGAAGCCGACGAACGCGATGAAGAGCTCGTCGAGCGCGTCTCGGACCGGCACGGACATCGCGTCCACGATCCTGTCGAGGCGAGACTGCTCGGCCATCGCCATCTCGTAGATCCAGGCGACGTCGTCGAGGCGCTCGCGGAAGGCGGACCAGTTCGGCGAGAGCGCGTTGAGATCGCGCGCGAGGGTGGCCAGCGTCTCGGTCACGTCGCCCGCCCAGAGGTAGACGCCGGCGAGGTACGGCGCGAGCCTGCCGTCGCCCGCGAAGAGCGCTTCGTGCTCCGGCTGCTCGACGAGGACCGCCACGTCGCCGAGCGCTCCACAGAGCATCGACAAGCTGCCGACGCGGCGGCGGAGCGAGCCCTGCGCTGCGGAAGCGGACACGTCGACGGAGTCGAACGAGGCGCAGACCTGCTCCACGTCGCCGATGGCGAGGGCGAGTGCCTCGTGCCGGTGGCGGACCGCCTCCACCACCGACTCGGCCGCCTCGCGCGGCAGCGTGCCGACGAAGGACTCTTCCCGCGGAGTGGGGAGCGCGAGGTCGTCGGGCATGCCGTACAGGGGCGCCGCGTCGAGCTGGGTGTCCATGTCGAGATCGTCGCCGTCGAGGGCGAAGAGGAGCGCTGCAGAGGAGTTCGGTGAGGTCATAGTGAGACTCGGTACGTGGAGAAGCGACTTATACCACATTATGCGCAAACCGTAGCACGAGAACCGGGGCGTGCCGCCATAGAATTCAACCCTCTGGAAATGATTAGAATTTTCCGGCGGGGTGCAAGAACCGCAGCCCTTGTGGTCGGCTCTCCTACGTACGCTCCACGACCAACGAATGTTCCCCCTGAGCGTGGTGCATGGCATGGATCGGCAGGATGGCGGCCGGGTTGCCGATGGCGATGTACCCAGGCGGTACGTCCGACGTGACGACGCTGCCCGCCGAGACGACGCTTCCCGCGCCGATGGTCACACCCGGCTCGATGGAGGCGCCGTGGGCGATCCAGACGTCGTCGCCGATGACGATGGGCGCGACGCGATCGGCGTCGTGGTCCCGTATGCTCACGAGGGGCGCCACGAGGCAACGCTCCCCGATCCGGATGCTACGCCGCGCGCGGATCGAGATCCCGGACGCGAGCACGCTGCGAGCGCCGATCACGAGCTCGCCCGCCCAGTCGCAGACGAGCTCCGAGCCGAACATCCCCTGTGCGAACGTGACGCGATCGCCCAGGCGGACATCACCGCGCGCGACGACGTGGACGCGGCCGCGCACGCTGACGTGCTCGCCGCGCGTGCAGCCGCGAAAGAGCAGCGGGGCTCGGAGCATCCCCACCGCACGATGAATGCGCTCGAGTTGTGGGCTCGTCATCATACCCGCTCTCCTCTTTCAGTGTGACCATGCACGCCCGCCGGGATTCCGCTGAGCACGACGCCGGGCGGGTACCGACGGCTGACGACGGTGCCCGCGCGAACCGTCGAGCCGCGCCCGACGTGCGCTCGTGGCAAAAGAACACAGTGTGGCCCCACATCCACGTCGTCCTCGACGACGACGGTGCTCGGCGCCGGGCGTTCTTGTCGGTCGCCCTCGAGCGCGTGGAAGTGACCATCCAGGATCTTGCAGAAGACGCCGATGCGCGTGCGAGCGCCGATGCGAACGGAGCGCTGCGCCTCGATCGAGGTCCCGCCCGCGACGTAGACGCCGTCGCCGATGACGATCTCAGCCGTGCGTTCCGCGTGCAGCTCGATGGGCGCGACGGAGACGTCGAAGACCACGCCCGAGCCGAGCCTTATCGACCCGCCGCCGTGCACCCACACGCCGGCCGGCAGGCCATCGTGTCGGCGCACGAAGCTTGCACGGAGGAGGCGCATGTTCGAAGCGGGTGCAAGCAACATTCCGCGCGGTGCGTCCTCGCCGAGCGATCGCGCGCTCGAGAGAGGCGAAAAGCGTGCGGGACTGTGCACGCGATGCGGAGAGAACCCGTGGGGTGCTCCGTCATGAGCCCCGCGCGCCTCGACGTCCTGTACGTGTCGCAGATGCCAGCGAGCCCGCCCCGTTTCGGGGCGCAGGCGCGCGTCCACGGCCTGATGACACAGCTGGCAAAGCGCCACGACCTGACCGCGGTGATGCTGGCCGACGAGCAGTTCGATCTCGTGGAGTGCCACCGCGCGATGAAGGATTACTGCCGCGACGTGATCCTGGTGCCCAACCCGAACGCGCGCACCGCCGCCACCAAGCGACTGCTCCAGCTTCGCTCGCTCGCGTCGGCCCAGAGCTTCGAGCGGCTGCTCGTCGGCGTGCCGGAGCTGCAGCAAGCGCTCGACCGCACCCTACGAAGCCGTCGCTTCGATCTGGTCAACGTCGAGTTCCCCTACCTGGGCCAGTGCAACCTCCGTCAGGCGCCTCCGGGACGACGCCCGCCGCCCGTGGTCGTGGACTCGCACGAGATCGCCTACGACCTGGCTCACCAGTTCGCGCGCACGGGCACGCTCGCGCGCCGCATCTACGCGGGCGCGAACTGGCGCAAGCTGCGGCGCGACGAGCTCGCCGCCTACGGCTCCGCCGACGGAGTCTCCGTGTGCAGCACGGCGGACGAACGGCGGCTGCTCGCCGCGATCCCTGGGGCGCGCACCGTCGTGGTCCCCAACGCGGCCGACGTCGATTTCTACCAACCGCGCCCCTCCGATCCTCCGCCCGACGGTCGCACCGTGGTCTATTTCGGCCTGCTCTCCACCGTGCCGAACGCCGACGGCGTGACTCACTTCGTACGGGACATCTGGCCGCGCATCGCGGCGACCCACCCCGACGCGCGCTGCAAGATCATCGGCGCGGGTGCGCGGCCGTCGCTGCTCGCGCTGGCCGGGCCTCGCGTGGAGCTGACCGGCTTCGTGCCGGATCTTCGGCCGCACCTCGCGTCGGCGGCGGCGCTCGTGGTGCCGCTGCGGCTCGGCGGCGGGACGCGGCTCAAGATCGTCGAAGGCATGGCCATGGGAAAGGCCATCGTCTCGACGTCGCTGGGCGCCGAGGGAATCGACGCGGTGCGGGATCACGATCTGCTCATCGAGGATCGACCGGACGACTTCGCCGACGCGGTCAACCGGCTGCTGGCCGATCCGGCCTTCGCCGCGCGCATCGGTGCGTCCGCGCGCAGGCTCGCCGTCGAGCGCTACGGCTGGAGCTCCGCCGCGAAGGCGCTCGAAGCGTTCTTCGAACAGTTGGCCCGCTCCCACGGCGCGCACGAGACGCGCCGCGACGTCGGCGTCGCGGAGGGAGCATGAGAGCGGCACTCATCGGAGCAGGGCAGATCGCGAAGCAGCACCTCGGCTGCTTGAAGAGCATGAACGGCGTCGACCTGGCGGGCGTGTGCGACCTCTCGGCGGCGACGGCCGAGGCGGCCGCAGAGCGTCATGGCGTCGGCGCGTGGTTCACCGACCACCGCGTCATGCTCGAGAAGGTTCGGCCCGACGTGGTCCACGTCACGACGCCGCCGACGTCGCACTTCCGGCTGGCGATGGCCGCGCTCGACGCCGGCGCCCACGTCATCGTCGAGAAGCCGGCGACGGCGACGTTCGAGGAGCTCGAGGCGCTGACCCGCCGCGCCGAACAGGTCGGGCGCGTCCTGGTCGAGAACCACAACTACGTCTTCAACGCCGCACCCCTGGAGATCGCTCGGCGCATCGAGTCGGGCGAGCTCGGCGCGGTCACGCACGTCGAAGCGCGCGTCTGCCTCGACATCCTCGGGCCCAGCGGCTTCGCCGACCCCAACTCGCCGCACCCCGCGCTCGGGTTGGCTGGCGGTGCGATCGCCGACTTCCTGCCGCACCTGGCCTCTCTCGCGCATCGCTTCGTCGGGCCGCACCGCACGGCGCACACCGTGTGGACGAAGCGCAAGACCTCCGTGCTGCCCTTCGACGAGTTCCAGGCGATCGTCGAGGGAGAGCGTGGCACCGCCTCTCTGGGCTTCAGCGCGAGCGCGCAGCCCGACGCCTTCTGGCTACGCGTCTACGGCGAGAAGATGCAGGCCACCACCAACCTATTCGAGACCCGCCTCACGTTCGACGGCCCGAGGCCGGTGCCTCGGCCGCTGCGTCCGCTGGTCAGCGGGCTCGACGAAGGCAGCACCATCCAGCGCGCGGCGGTGAAGACGTTGCTCCGCAAGTTCAAGGGACCAGGCGCGTACGAGGGACTCTGGGAGCTCCTGGGTCGCGTCTACCAGGCGCTGGACCGCGGAGGGGCGCTGCCGATCACGACGGCGGACGTGCTCGCGGTGAATCGACTCGTGGAGGATCTCAAGCCCCGGGGGCGACGGTCATGAAGGCACTCGTCACTGGAGCCAACGGCTTCCTCGGCCGCCATGTGGTGGCAGCGCTGCTCGCGCGCGGCATCGAGGTGCGCGCGCTCGTTCGACCTGTGGCCGACGTCGAGGCTCTGGCATGGCCTCCCGCGGTGGACGTGTTCCGCGCCGATCTGCGCTCCGCGCACGACCTCGCGCGCGCCTTCGACGGCGTCGACGTGCTCGTCCACCTCGCGGCGGCGGTCTCCGGCGGCGAGGATCTCCAGTTCGCGAGCACCGTGGCCGGCACCGAGCGGCTGCTCGAGGCGATGGCCGGCACGGACTGCCGGCGGCTCGTGCTGTGCAGCAGCTTCTCGGTCTACGTCTACGGGGACGCGGGGCGTACGCTCGACGAGCGATCGCCGCTGCACGACGTGACCGACGTCTACCGCCGAGATGGATACACCGTCTCGAAGTGGTGGCAGGAGCGGGTGACCCGTCGCTTGACCGAGAAGCACGGTTGGACCCTCACGGTGCTCCGCCCGGGTTTCATCTGGGGACGAGACCACGCCTACCTCGCCGGTCTGTGGCAGCGCGTGGGGCGCCACCACGTCGTCATCGGCCCGCTCACGCGCATCCCGCTCACGCACGTCGAGAACTGCGCCGACGTCTTCGCGCTCGCGGTGACGGATCCGCGAGCCTACGGACAGACGTTCAACGTGGTCGATGGACCTGGCGAGCGGATCTGGCCCTACCTCGCCGACTACATGCGCGGCACCGGCGCGAAAGGGCTCAGGGTGCCCGTCCCATACTTCCTCGGCATCTCCGCCGTACGGTTGGGCTTCGCGACCGTCTTTCGCAGCGCCACGAAGGTCCCCGGCCTCCTCATCCCGGACCGCTTCGAGTCACGCTTCAAGCCGCTGCGCTTCGACAACCGCCGGCTGCGCGAGACGCTCGGGTGGACGCCGCCGCTCGACTACCGCGAGTGCCTGCGGCGCACGTACGACTGACCGAGCCCCTGCGCGAGCCGAGCCGTTCGGGGTCGAGCCAGTGCACGGAGCTTGCAGAGGCGAAGGCATGCTCGCGACCAGCGCACACGCGGTACCGAACCCACACGCGGGCCGTGCTGGCGCGCCCTGCACGCTGCGAAAAGCGTGCAGAGCGGTGCACCCGATGCGGAGGTCATGATGTTCTCGAAAGACGCTCTAAAGATCGATCCTGTCTCCGCGGTGCAGGAGATCAGTCGCACGCTCGTCGCGCAGGTCCACGACGTGATGCGACGCCGCGGCGCGGTGGTCGGTCTCTCGGGCGGCGTGGACAGCGCCGTGGTCGCGGCGCTGTGCGTCCGGGCGTTCGGGGCGAGCAAGGTGCTCGCGCTCTTGATGCCAGACCGAGACTCGTCCCCTGACTCGCTTCGCCTCGGACGCCTCGTCGCGGATCAGTTGGGCATCGAGAGCGTGCTCGAGGACGTGACACCCGCTCTCGTGGGCTTCGGTTGCTATGCGCGCCAGATCGAGGCCATCCGCACGATCTTTCCGGATTACGGGGACGGGTGGAAGTGCAAGGTCACGCTGCCCTCGATCCTCGACGGCGAGCGGCTGAACGTGTCGCAGCTCACAGTCCGCTCGCCCTCGGGCGAGGACCGCACGGCGCGCATGACGCCGAACGCCTACCAGCAGCTCGTAGCGGCCACGAACTTCAAGCAACGCGTGCGCAAGACGATGGAGTACTACCACGCCGACAGGCTGCGCTACGCGGTCGCCGGCACTCCGAACCGCCTCGAGTACGATCAAGGCTTCTTCGTGAAGCAGGGGGACGGCGAGGCCGACGTCAAGCCGATCGCGCACCTGTACAAGACGCAGGTCTACGCACTCGCCGATTACCTGCACGTGCCGCAGGAGATCTCCGGCCGGCCGCCGACGACGGACACCTACTCGCTGTCGCAGACGCAGGAAGAGTTCTACTTCGCCATCGACCACCGGCGCATGGACCTCTGCCTGTTCGCCTTCAACCACGGCGTCTCGGCCGACGAGGTCGCGCCGGCCATCGATCTCAGCGTCGCGCAGGTGGGCCGCATCTTCCGCGACATCGAGGCCAAGCGTCGGTCGACGCGCTACCTGCACCTCCCGCCCCTCTTCGTCGAGCCGATAGCCGAGGTGTGACCATGTGTGGCATCGCGGGGATCATCGCCTTTCACGACGGAGCGCGCAGCCCCGGACGCGAAGAGCTCTTGCGGATGGCCGCCGCGCTCCGGCACCGTGGGCCAGACGAGCTCGGGTTCTACCGCGATCCCCGCGCGGGGCTCGCGCACACGCGCCTGTCGATCATCGACCTCGCCGGCGGCAAGCAGCCGCTCGCCAACGAGGACGGCTCGCTGTGGGTGACGTTCAACGGCGAGATCTTCAACTACGTCGAGCTGCGCGAACGACTCCTCGCCCTTGGCCACCGTTTCAAGACGCGGAGCGACACGGAAGTGATCGTGCACGCCTACGAGGAGTGGGGAGACGGCGCGTTCGAGCGCTTCAACGGACAGTTCGCCATCGGCTTGTGGGACTCGTTCCGGCACGCTCTCGTCCTGGCGCGCGATCCGCTCGGCGTGCGCCCCGTCTACGTGTGCGAGCACGAGGGAAGGGTGCTGTTCGCGAGCGAGGTGAAGGCGATCTTCGCGGCGGATCGCGCCATCCGGCGCGAGATCAGCCGCGAAGGCGTCGACGAGACGTTCACCTTCTGGGGGACCGTCCCGCCCCGGACCGTCTTCACGGGCATCGAGGAGCTTCCTCCGGGGAGCGTGCGGACGTACGTCTCCGGGAAGAGCACCACGCGCCCGCCCGCCGTGCCGCGCTTCCCGCGCGCTCGGAGCGGCTTCGGCGGAACGCTCGAGGAGGCGGTCGCGGCGGTGAGCGACGCGCTGGAGAAGGCGACGCGCCTGCGAATGCTCCGCGCCGACGTGCCCGTCGGCAGCTACCTCTCCGGAGGCCTCGACAGCTCGATCGTGGCCGCCCTCGGCCAGCGCGCGATGGGCGGGCGCATCGCGACCTTCTCGCTGCGCTTCGAGGACGCCGAGTACGACGAGACGTCGTTTCAGCGTCTGGTGGCCGATCACATCGGCAGCAACCACCACGAGGTCGTCGTCTCCGCTCGCGACATCGCCGCCGTCTTCCCCGACGTCGTCGTCCACACCGAGCGGCCGATCCTGCGCACGGCCCCCGCGCCGCTCTTCTTGCTCTCCAGGCTCGTCCGCGACGCGGGCATGAAGGTCGTGCTCACGGGCGAGGGAGCCGACGAGATGTTCGCGGGCTACGACCTGTTTCGCGAGGCGAAGGTCCGGCGCTTCTGGGCGCGACACCCGGGCTCTCAGCTCCGCCCGCGCCTGCTCGAACGCCTCTACCCGTGGCTCGCGCGCTCGCCGGTCGCGCAGCAGGCCGTGGCGCGGCAGTTCTTCGGCCGGGAGCTCGAACGACACGCCGAGCCGGGCTTCGGCCACCAGACGCGCTGGCAGACAACGCGCGCGCTTCGCCGTCTGTTCTCGAAGGAGACGCTCGCCGAGGTCGAGCGGCGCGACCCCATCGGCGAGCTGCTCGCGTCGCTCCCGCCCGAGCACGCGCACTGGACGCCGCTCGCGCTCGATCAGTACCTGGAGCTCCGGACGCTGCTCGCCCCGTACATCCTCTCCTCGCAGGGCGACCGGATGCTCATGGCGCACTCCGTGGAGGGGCGCTTCCCGTTCTTGGATCCGGACGTCGCCGCCCTCGCCCATTCCCTGCCGGACTCGTACAAACTGCGCGTGCTCGACGAGAAGCACGTCCTCAAGCGCCTCGCGCGCGGGCTGGTGCCGGACGCCATCCTCGAGCGGAAGAAGCAGCCCTACCGCGCCCCCGACGCGGCGTCCTTCGCGGGCCGGAGCGCGCCGAGCTGGGTGGGCGAGTTGCTCTCGGAGCGCGCCGTGCGCGCGGCTGGCGTGTTCGATGCCGGGGCGGTCGCGCGGCTGCGCGCCAAGTGCCTCGCGCACGGCGAAGCGGCCCACTTCTCCAACGCCGACAACATGGCCGTCGCCGGCGTCCTTTCCACCCAGCTGCTGCACCACCACTTCGTGGCCGAGCTTCCCTCGGATCACGTCCCTTCTCCCGCGACCGTCATCGAAGGCCCCCCGTCATGATCTCCACGAGCGCCGTCCCCCTGCTCCACGACTACCTGGCCGACTCGGCTCGTCGGCTCCCCGACAAGGTCGGCCTGGTGGCAGGCGGTCAACGGCTCACCTACGGCCAGATCGACGCGCGCGCGAACGCCCTCGCCGACGCGTTGCTCCGCGGCGGGCTCGAGCGGGGCGACCGCGTGCTCGTCTTCCTCGACAACGGTCCGGAGGCCGTCGTGGCGTTCTGGGCTGCGCTGAAGGCCAGCGCGATCGTCTCGATGATCAACCCGCAGACCAAGACGGACAAGCTCGCCTACATGCTAGGGGACAGCGGCGCTTCCGCGCTCGTGACGCACGCGCGCCTCGCTCCGATCTTCGCGCCCGCGGTCGCCCGCGCGCCGAACCTGCGAACCGTCGTGGTCGCGGGCGCGGCGAACGGCTCGCGCGAGATCGACGGCGCGCTCGCGTGGGACGAGGCGCTCGCCCGCGATCCGGGCGGCCCGCCACCGAGGCGCGCCATCGACGTCGATCTCGCGTCGATCGTCTACACGTCCGGCAGCACGGGCGACCCCAAGGGCGTGATGCTCACGCACCGCAACATGCTCACCGCCGCGAGCTCCATCACGACGTACCTCGAGAACGTGGAGGACGACGTCATCCTCGACGTGCTGCCGCTCGCGTTCGACTACGGCCTGTACCAGATGATCATGGCGTTCAAGATGGGCGCACGGCTCGTGCTCGAGCGCTCGTTCGCCTACCCGGCCGACGTGCTCGACCGCGTCGTCGCCGAGGGTGTCACCGGCTTTCCCGGCGTGCCGACGATCTTCGCGATCCTCGCAGAGCTCGAATCGCTCGGGTCATACGACTTCTCGCGGATCCGCTACGTGACGAACACGGCGGCGGCGCTGCCGGTCAAGCACATCACCATGCTCAAATCGCTCTTCCCCCAGGCGCGCATCTACTCGATGTACGGGCTCACGGAGTGCAAGCGGTGCACGTACCTGCCCCCTGCGGACCTCGATCGCAAGCCCACGAGCGTCGGCGTGGCCATCCCGAACACCGAGCTCTGGATCGTCGACGAGCAGGATCGCAGGCTCGGGCCGGGAGAGGTCGGTCAGCTCGTGATCCGCGGCGCGACCGTCATGGCGGGCTACTGGGGCAAGCCGGAAGAGACGGCGAAGAAGCTCCGGCCAGGGCCTCTGCCCCACGAGAAGGTCCTGTACACGGGCGACTACTGCCGGCTCGACGAGGAAGGCTACCTGTACTTCGTCGGTCGGATGGACGACATCATCAAGTCGCGAGGCGAGAAAGTCGCGCCGAAGGAGGTCGAGAGCGCGATCGTCGACATTCGCGGCGTGAAGGAGGCGGCGGTCGTCGGGGTCCCAGACCCGATCCTTGGACAGGCGGTCAAGGCGTTCGTCGTGCTCGAGCGCGGCGCCGCGCTCGGCCCCAAGGACATCGATCGCGAGTGCCGTGGCCGGCTCGAGCCGTTCATGGTGCCGAAGCACATCGTCTTGGTAGACGAGCTGCCGAAGACCGGCACGGGAAAGATCAAGAAGACGGGGCTCGCATGAGCCCCATCGCGGCTCCGACCGAAGACCAGTCAACCCTCATGAGGGAGTACGTCATGGACACCAAGGCACGCATTCGCAGCTTCATCGCGGAGAACTTCTACGTCGCTGAAGGCGCGGCACTTGCGGACGACACGTCCCTCATCGAGACGGGCATCGTCGACTCGACCGGCGTGCTCGAGGTCATCGCCTTCCTCGAACAGGAGTTCGCGCTGTCCATTCCAGATCGGGACATCCTGCCCGCCAACCTGGACTCGATCGCGCGGATTGCCGCCTACGTCGCACGGACGCGCGCGAAGCCGCTCGACGAGCCCAACGACGCACCGCTTGCCGGCGAGTGACGCGGATGGCGCGGGTACCCCGAAGCTTGCTCACGAACGGACGTCAGGGCAACGGATCGGGGTCAGGCGCCACTTGGAACGGCTCGTGCTTTGCGGAGACCTGACGGATGTGGAGATGGACCGATGGAAGAGGTGGAAGCTCGAAGAGACGAGTTGTTCGAGCGGAAACACGCTCGTGAGTACGTAGCGTTCGTGACCGGCGCAATGCGGCGGCACAAGGTGCTGATGGCCGTCTTGTTCGTGTCGATCGTGGCTGCGTCGATCGCCGTGATCCTCTCGCTACCGAAGAGCTACCATGCCGAGGCAAAAGTCCTCGCGCACACGAACGCCGCGCTGAGGGTGAGCGGCGACGGGCCTGGCGGAGAGGCTCCCACGCATACGGCCGCCGAGACGATCCTCCGGCGCGACAACCTGGTCTCCATCATCGAGCAGTACGACCTCGTGCGCCACTGGCAGCAGCATCGTGCTACCGCGGAGCGTGTCCGCGATACGGTGATGTCGTGGTTCTCGTCGCGGTCCTCCGACACGGAGCAAGACCGCATCGACGCGATGGTCGAGGTCCTCGAGAAGCGACTGAAGGTCTGGGCGGACGACAACGGCGCGACGGTGTCGATCTCGATCGACTGGCCCGACGCGCAGATGGCTTCTCGTATCGTGGATACGGCTCAGCAGAACTACCTCGAGTCGCGCCACACGCAGGAGATCACCGCGATCGCAGAGTCCATCGCGATCCTCACCGACTACGCTCGCGCCTCCAAGGGCGATGTGGACGCGGCGGTGTCGTCGGTCAACAAGGTCAAGGGCGAGCCCCAGCCGAGCGCAACGCCCGCTCACAGCGCGACCTCCCGGCTCGTTCTGCCGCCACCGCCGAGGCCGCTCCCGGCCGGAGACGGCCTTGATCCGCGCGTAACGGAGGTCCAGGTCAAGATCGAGGCAAAGAAGCGCACCCTCAACGACCTCGAGGACTTTCGCCACCGCCGGCTCACCGACCTGCAGTCGCGCCTCGCGGACGCTCAGGCCGTGTACACCGAGAGCCACCCGGCGGTGGTCGACTTGAAACAGGCGATCGCGTCCATATCTTCGGAGTCGCCGCAAGTGAAACTCCTGCGGTCGCAGATCGCGGCGCTCGAGAGCGAGCGCGACGGGCTCTCGCACAGGCACCTCGACCCGGACCCGGGCGCCGGCGCCGCGCGATCTTCGCCATCCTTCGCGAGCGAGCCCTTGGCCGTCGGCAGCGACGTGGCGCGGCTCGAGGCCGACCTCCGCGAGGATCGTGATCCGAACGTGGTCTACGCGCGTGGCCAACTCCGCGACGCGATGGACAAGTACTCGGGGCTACGAGCGAAGATCCAGGCCGCGCAGATCGACTACGACACGGCTCAGGCCGCGTTCAAGTACCGCTATAGCGTCGTCACGCCGGCCCACGTCCCGAAGCACCCGGACAAGCCCAAGGTCGCGGTCGACATCCTCGCCGCCATCGTCGGCGCACTATTCGCCTCGGTGGTGCTCGCCGTCGTGGCCGATCTCCGCTCTGGGCGGCTCGTCGAACCCTGGCAGCTCGAACGCCTCCTCGACAAGCCCATCCTAGGCGAGGTCGAGGTCCCACGGCTCCCACCGCACGGCGCGGCGTGATGCGCGCCGAAGCACAGGCGGGCTCCAGCTTTCACGCGCCATCTCTCGATGGCATCCGTGCTCTGGCGTTTGCGCTCGTCTTCGTGGGCCACGCCGGCCTGGGGGAGCTCGTGCCCGGCGGCTTCGGCGTCACCGTGTTCTTCTTCCTCAGCGGATACCTGATCACCAGCCTGCTGCGCATCGAGCACGACGCCACCGGGACGTTCGACCTGCGTCAGTTCTACCTGCGCCGCGCGCTCCGCATCTGGCCGCCGTTCTACATCGTGCTGGCGCTGGCAGTCGCGGCGGAGGTGGCGGGGCTGATCCACGGCGGCCTGCACGCTAACGCCGTCGGGGCGCAGGTCGTCCACCTCGCGAACTACTGGATCGTGTGGCACGGCTACGACGGGCAGCCTTCGGGCACCGGCGTGTACTGGTCGCTCGCCGTGGAGGAGCACTTCTACTTGCTCTTCCCGTGGCTGTACCTCGGGCTGCGGCGCATGGTCCGTTCCGCCGGACGGCAGGCGCTGGTGCTGTGGAGCTTGTGTGGGCTGGTGCTCGCGTGGCGATGCGTCCTCGTCTACGGACTGCACGCGAGCGAGGACCGCACGTACATGGCCACCGACACGCGCTTCGACTCGATCCTCTTCGGCTGCGCGCTCGCCGTGCACGGCAACCCGATGCTCGACGCGCCCTCGCGAATCCCCGGCGCGGTATGGAAGTGGATCCTCGTTCCCGGCTCGGCCGCGGTGCTCGCCTTCTGCTTCCTCTTCCGCGACGCCGGCTTCCGCGAGACATTTCGCTACACCGTCCAGGGCGTCGCGCTCCGACCTCTCTTCGTGGTGGCGATGCGTTTCTCCACGTGGGGGCCAATGAAGCTCCTCAACACGCGGGCGCTCGCGTTCGGCGGCGTGCTTTCGTACGTGCTCTACCTGGTCCACTACGTCGTGCTCGACGCGCTCGCGCCCGTCGTGGGCACGGGGCTCGGGCGCGCCGTGCTCGCGCTCGCGGTGTCCGTCTCGATCGCGTGGACGATGCATCGCTTCGTCGAGATACCCGCCGCGCGCCTGCGCAATCGGCTCGCCTTCCGCATCGCGCGCCACGGCGCGCTCGCGCCAGCCGAGGCGAGGGCGCGATGAAGTGGGTCGGTCTGCTCGTCTTCGGCGTCGTGCTCCTCGTCGCGAGCGTCGTCGCGGTAGCCGCGGGCGACGGGAACGTGGGGCTCGCCGTCGCGCCCGCGCTGCTCTTCGCGGCCATGTACGCAACCTGGAAGCTGCCACTCCGGTGGCCGCTGCTGGTGGTCACGTTCATGGCGCTCACGCTCGAGAACCCCGCTGACGCGCCTGCGCAAGGGCTCTGGAGGTCCCCTCTGTACACGGTGGGGGCGCTCATGCTCACGCACCTCAACGTCACGCTCCCGAACCGGGCGCTGCTCTTCTCGGGCCTGGACGTGGTCCTGCTGTACTTGGTGATCGTCGTGGCCGCGCGCTCGTACACCGGCGCGCGCATCGACAGGCCGGCGAAGGCGGCGGCACGGCCCATGCGTACGTTCGTCCTGCTGGCCCTCGGCGGCGCGGCGTGCATGTGGATCATCGGCGTCCTGCAGGGCGGCGCGGACATCGCGAGCTCGCTATGGCAGGTGCAGCGCGTCGTCTACCTACCCGTAGTCTGCCTGCTCGCCCTCTACGCTTTGCGCGGGCCGCGAGACTACGCCGCGTTCGGCAAGGTGATCATCGGCGCCGCCTGCTTGAAGGCGTGCGTGGCGCTCTACGTCGTCGCCACCGTCGTGTCCCCGGACGGGAAGCCCCTCAGTTATGCGACGACCCACCCAGACTCGATGCTTTTCGCCGACGCCGCCTGCTTGGTGGTCATCCTGATCATGCAACGTCAGGACAAGAAGCGGATCGCGCTCGCCGCGACCACGCTTCCTGTCCTCATCGCTGGGGTGATCGCCAACAATCGCCGCCTCGCTTGGGTGGAGATCATCCTGGGATTGCTCGTGGTGTTCAGCCTCGTCCGGCAGAGCCCCTTCAAGCGCGCCGTGAAGCGTGCAGCCATCATGACATCGCCGCTCGCCATCCCCTACGTCCTCGTCGGCTGGAGCTCGACGAGCAAGATGTTCCGTCCGGTCCAGGTGATGCGGTCGGTCGTCGACTCGAGGACGGACATGTCCACCCTGTGGCGGGATTTGGAGAACTACGACCTGCTCGACACGCTGCGACAGCACCCGCTGTTCGGCACGGGCTATGGCCACGGTTACGTCGAGACCATCAAGCTGCCCGACGTCGAGAGTGCGTACTCACTGGAACGATTCATACCGCACAACGCCATCCTCGGGCTCTGGACGTACGGTGGCCTCGTCGGATTCACGCTGCTCTGGACGATGTTCTCGGTCGGGGTCTTCTTCGCCGCGCGCGCGCACCACCACGCGAAGGACCTGTCGACGCGCGCCGCTGCGCTGAGCGCGATCACCACGGTCGTCGTCTACTTCTTCCACTGCTACGGAGACATGGGCCTCGGGACGTGGGTCGGCGTCTTCACGGTCGCCCCGTCGCTCGCGATCTCAGCACGGCTCGCCGTGGAGACGGGGGCGTGGAACGAAGCGCCCGCGCGGACCGCCGTCCGCGTGAAAGCGACGGCGAGGGAGGTGGTCGTATGATCCCGTGGCTATCGGCAGCCTTGGCGCTGTTCGCGGTGCCCGTGCTTGCGTGCAGCGGCTACCTCGTGCTCTTGACGCTCCTTTCGCGGCAAGCTCGAGCGCCCGTGGCTCGGGAGACGCGCCGTGACGGGGTAGCTTCGCACATTCGCTTCGCCGTGGTCGTCCCGGCTCACGACGAGGCGCTCGGCATCGCTGCAACCGTGAGCAGCCTGCTCGCGGTGGACTACTCGCGCGAGCTCTTCCGAGTCATCGTGATCGCGGACAACTGCAACGACGACACCGCGAGGCGCGCGAGGCGCGCGGGCGCCGACGTCCTTGTCCGCGACGACCACGAGCGCGAGGGCAAGGGTCACGCGCTCGCCTTCGCGTTCGAGCACCTCGCGGCCGAGGGCTGGGCGGAGGCGGTCGTGGTCGTGGACGCCGACACGATCGTCTCGACGAATCTCCTCGCGGCGTTCGCCGAGCGTATTGACGCAGGCGACTGCGCCGTCCAGGCGCGATACGGGGTCCGTAACCCGGACGCGTCGTGGCGCACGCGCCTGATGACGATCGCATTCGCCACCTTTCACGAGCTGCGCTCGAGCGCCCGTGAGAAGCTGCTCGTCTCGTGCGGGCTGCGCGGTAACGGTATGGCGTTCACGATGGCGTTGCTGCGCGACGTACCGTTCGACGCCTTCTCGGTCGTCGAGGACATCGAGTACGGGGCCCGCCTCGCGGAGGCGGGCCACCGCGTTCGCTACGCGGGAGAGGCTCATGTCCTCGGCGAGATGACGTCCGGCGAGCACGCTTCTCGGTCGCAGCGCCGGCGATGGGAGGACGGACGCCGGCGCCTCGCCCGCGCGCTCGTGCCCAGGCTGGCTCGCCGCGCCCTGCACGATCGGATCGCCCTCGATCTGGCCGTGGACCTCGTCGTCCCGCCGCTTTCCGTTCTCGTTTCGCTGACGCTCCTCGGCGCCAGCGCGTCGCTCGCCCTGGCTCATTTCGAGGCACCCGGCGGCCTCTTGGCCGCGGCGCTATGGGGCGCGTCGGGCCTCGCGCTGCTCGCTCACGTCCTACGCGGCTGGCAGCTGTCGGGCACCGGCCTGCGCGGCCTCGCTGGATTCGTCTTCGCGATCCCCTACCTTGCGTGGAAGCTCACTCTTCCGCTGCGTGGCGGACCGCGCGCGACGGGCTGGGTCCGAACCGAGCGCGAAGCGGGGGGCCGATGACACGCCCGCACCTCACATGGCGCCACGACCACGTGCGGGGCTCACCCCCAAAACGTCTTGAAGATGAAGAACAAAGCGCCGAGGTAGAAGACGTTGAAGAGGAGAACGCCGATCAGCGCCTTCTTCAACGCCTGCTTCCCGTCGGGTTGGCGCGAAGCCCAGATCGGAATCGCGACGTCCGCGATGAGGACGGAGATCAAGAGCAGCTTGTTCATGTGCTCCTAGCGGGCAGTGAAGCACGCGGTCCCAGCTCACGCAACGCGCCGTACGGCGGGAGGCGTCAATGAGCGCTTCACCCGGCTCGACGCGGGTGCACCTCGCGCCCCTCGACGGGCTGCGGGGCCTCGCCATCATCATGGTGCTGAGCTTGCACTTCATCGGCGACTCGACGCCGAGGGGCACGCTCGATCGCGCCGTCGTCAAGGTCGCGAGCTTCGGCAGCTGGGGAGTCGACCTCTTCTTCGTCCTGTCGGGCTTCCTCATCACGGGCATCCTGCTCGACGCGAAGTCGTCGCCTCGTTACTTCCGCAACTTCTACGTCCGCCGGACGCTCCGCATCTTCCCGCTTTACTACGGCGTGCTTCTGCTCCTGTTCATCGTGCTGCCGCTCCTGCCCGTGCCGTATCCCGGCGGGCTCGCCGAGTCGGCGAGCCACCAGCGGTGGCTGTGGCCATACGGCACCAACTTCTACCTGGCGGCGCACCACGACTGGGCGCTGCCGTACGTCAGCCATTTCTGGTCGCTGGCCGTAGAGGAGCACTTCTACCTGTTCTGGCCGGTGATCGTCCTGCTCTGCTCGCCCGCGCTGCTCCGGCGCGTCTGCGTCGCGGTCATCGCGGTCGCGCTGGGCCTCCGATGCGCGCTCGCCTTCCGCGGGGCCGGTGACGTCGAGCTTGCGGTGCTCACGCCGCTTCGCCTCGACGCGCTGTGCGTCGGCGGCCTCTTGGCGGAGCTCACGCGGAGCGCAGGGATCGAGCGCGTCGCGCGGTGGGCCAGGCCCGCGTTCGTCGGCGCGGCGATGCTCGTCCTGCTCGATTCGGCGGCGGGCACGCGCACCCACGGCGCGCTGCGCGATGTACTGCTCGCGGCTCGAGGCACGTTCGTCGCGCTGACGTTCGGCGCGATGCTCGTCTTGGCCGTCGTCGCGGCACGCACGAGCCTGCTCGGCCGGTTCTTCGGCAGCCGAGTCATGCGCTTCTTCGGCAAGTACAGCTACGGCCTGTACGTGTTCCACGGCGTGGTCGCCTTCGCTCTGTACGATTGGCGGACCGAGGACCTGCTGGCACGGCGCTTGGGCTGGCACCTGGGCGCCGTGCTCGTCCAGACCGCGGCCGGCGTCGCGCTGTCGCTCCTGATCTCCGTCGCGAGCTACGAGCTGTTCGAGAAGCACTTCCTGCGTCTGAAGGACCGTTTCGCGCCTTCGGCCGCGACTGCCGGAGGGTGACGTGCCATGAGGAAGCGACTCGCTCTGACTTTGCTGGTGGGCACCGCCACCGTGGCCTGCGTCCGCTCCCACGAGGCGCCGTCCAAGCAGACTACCGCAGCCGCGCCGCTCGTCGTCGAGGCGGCAGATTCCCCGACACCGCCGACACCGGACCCGTTCTTCGCGCCGAGCCCGCTGCTCTCGCGCGGCAAGACGGCCGTCGGCCGGAGCCACGTGCAGTTCTCCGACGCCCGCTACGCGTTCGACGACAACTCCGGCACCGCGTGGACCGCGGGACATCCGACGCCCGCCGATCCGGCATGGCTGGCCATCGACGTCGGCGTGGGACCGACGCGCGTGCTGGTCTCGTGGAGCGCCTCCGGCAGCTTCGACTACGAGGAAACCACGTATGGGAGCCCGGGGTCGTATCGCCTCGAGACCTCGGCCGATTCGACCGACGGCGCCAGCGGCACCTGGACGACGGTCGTGGACGTCCCTCACGTCGTCACGCACGGGGCCGTGCACGCCGTGCCTTTCATGGGACAGCGATGGCTGCGTTTCGTGGTGACGGGCGCGCCGGACGTCAGCCCCAACGGCGTCCAGATCGACGAGGTCGCCCTCTACGATGCTTCGGCGAGCGAGGCAGACACCTGGTTCTTCATGGGCGACAGCATCACGGCGACCGCCTTCGGGAACGCGGCCAAAGGCGCGCAGCGATTCGCGTCCATCATTCACTCGCGCCACGCGGCGTATTTCCCCGTAGTGGTGAATGGCGGCATCGGCTTCACCAAGAGCGGCGACGGCGCCGCCCGGGTGGACGAATGGATCGCGCGCAACGCCGACGCTCACTTCTGGGCCATCGGCTATGGCACCAACGACGCGGCCGGAAACGAGCGTGACACGACGCAGTTCCGCCGCAACCTGGTGACCATCGTCGACCGGCTGCAAAAAGCGCATCGCGTGCCCATTCTCGCCACGATCCCGTACGCGACCGACGGCCAGCACGCGACCCTCAACGACTTCAACCGCGTCATCGAGGAGCTGCGCGACCAGCGAGGCCTCCCGCGCGGCCCGGATCTCTATGCGTGGTTCCTCGCTCACCCGGACGAGCTCCGCGACGGTCTCCACCCGAACGAGCGCGGGGCGGCCTCGATGAACCGCCTCTGGGCCGACGCGGTCGACGCGCTCTATCCGCGCTGAACCGGCGCTCGCTGGGCGGCGCGCGTCGCGAGGGCGGCGCCCACCATCCTGGTCAGGTCGCGGACGCGCAGCGCGCCCGTCGCGAGCACGAGGGCTAGGTACACGAACGCGTCGAGCCCGAGGCGCGCCCACGCGAGCCTCGCGGTGAGGTGGTCGACGACGAGGACGACGCCGCACGCGGCGAGGCTCTTCACGAGCATGCGCATCGTCGCCCCATCGAACGCACCGCGCCCCACGACGCGAAGCATCGCCGCGCTCACGAAGGTCTCCGTGCCGAGGAGCGAGAGCGCGCTCGCGGCGCCGCCGCCGCCGTCGCCGACCGCCGCGAGCCCGCGCGGGATCAGGAACGTGTTGAGCATCACGTTGACGCCGAGGCCGCCGACGGAGATGAGCGTCAACGTCCACGGCCGATCGAGCATGATGAGCGTCATCGCGTAGATGATGTTGACGTACGTGAGGACGAACGTGATCGCGAGGATCCGGAGGGCGAGGCCCGCCGGGGCGAACTCCGCGCCGAAGAGGAAGCGCACCCAGAGCTCGGCGCCCACGCTCACCATGAGGGACGCCGGAATGGCGATCGAGAAGATGAGGCCGGTCGCCCAGCGCACACGGTCGTAGAGCTCGTCGCGCGACCGGTCGGCGGCGCGTGCGAACGTGGGCATGAGCGCCCATTCGATGAGCGGCGCGAGCAGCAGCGTGAGGCCGGCGATCGCGCCCGCGGCCGCGTACCACCCCACCTCGCTGTCGGTGCCGATGACGCCGAGCAACGCGAGGTCGAGCTTCGCGTAGGCCGTGATCGCGAACATGTTCAGGTAGTAGGGCAGGCTGGCGAGCACCATCGCCTTCGTGGCCGCCCGATCGACGCGGATGACGAGGCCGAGATGGCGGCGCGCGAGGGCGAACAGGATCGCGCTCTTGAGGCTCTCGGAGCCTACGTAGGCGAGCGGGTAAGCCCACAGGTCGGCGCGGGTGGCGATGGCAACGAGCAGGCCCCCGGCCCAGACGACCTTGCTGAGGATGGCGACGATCGAGAGCCCTCCGACGCGGCCCTTGGCGTGCAGGAAGGCGGAGAGGGTGGAGTTGACGTTGAAGAAGAACTGGGTGAGCGCCAGCAGATACACGAGCACGCGGACTTCCGGGGAGCGGTGCGTGAGGCGCATGATCAGCGCCATCGCCCCGATGAGGCCGAACGTGAGGATGCCGCGGAGGACCAGCACTCCGCCGAAGAAATCGCTCGCGTGGCCCGGCCGCACCGAAACGTGCTTGCGCGCGTAGACGTCGACGCCGAGGCCGAGCGCGACGAAGAACGCGGCGGCGAACGCGTCCGCGAACGTGAGCACTCCGAAGCGCGCCGGTCCGAGGTAGCGCGGCAAGATGAGCCGCATCACGATCGCGATGCCCCACGTGAACAGGAGCGACCCCCCTAGCTGGAGGGCGTTGCGAAGCGCTATCAACGTTTCGTTCGCCGCCACATCGTCGCGCGGCCGGCCGGCGCTCGTCGAAGGAGAGCTCGTCGTGGGTTGCCAGTCGTCAAGCTTCTCGACGGATCGCACGTCTCGCTCCTCATCGATCAGGATCGAACGAGATCCCGCACCACGATGCTCACGAACCTGGGGTCTCGCACGAGGTAGCGCCGCCACATCCGGCGCGGCTCGCGTGCCAGGCGATAGGCCCACTCCAGGCCCGCGCTCGAGATCCAGCGAGGTGCTCGCGGGACGACGCCCGCCATGAAGTCGAGGGTGGCGCCCACGCCGAGCAGCACGGCGGGTCGCAGAGAGCGGCGCACCTGGTGAATGAACAGCTCCTGCTTCGGCGCGCCCAGGCCCACGAGCACGACGTGCGGCGCGACCTCTCGGACGCCAGCCATCAGGGCCGCGTGCACCGCCGGCCCATCCGTCATCTCGATGCGTGGCGATGTGGCGCCGACCACCGAGAGACGAGGGTGGCTCACGCGCAACATGTCGGCCGCGCGCACGGCCACGCCGGGGCCGCCTCCGAGTAGATATACCCTCCAGCCCTCTTGCTCCGCCCGCCCCATCAGCCTGGGCACGAGGTCCGAGCCGGAGATCTTCTCGGGTACCGGCGCCCCCAGCAGGCGCGACGCCCAGACGACGGGCATGCCGTCGGCGACGGAGAGATCCACTTCCTGGTACGCGCGCCGTAGCCCTTCGTGCTCTCGCGCGAGCACGACGTGGTCGACGTTGGGCGTGTAGACGGCGCCGCCCTCACCGCGACGGATCATCTGGCCGATGGCCTCGAGGGCCTCGTCGAAGGTGACACGGTCGACTGGGACGTCCCCCAGGCGCCACCGGGTGCCGGCGGCTGGGGCGCTCATGGCCGCACCAGCTCGAAATCGCCACGCACCGAGAGGCTCTCGTCCTTCGACGGGGTGACCTGCGTCGGCCGTACGATGATGCTCCCGAGGAAGCGGTCGCGGCCGATCTGTTCGACGGTCTCGCGCGCCGCCGCGAGCGTCGTCTCTCCGAGCGAGACGCACAGAATGGCGCAGTCCGCGGCCTGGGCGAAACGCACCGTGGCGACGTTCTCCGCGATCGAGCGCGTCGCGAAGACCAGCCGCTCGCCCGCGTCGACGTGCCACGCGGCGACCTCCAGGAACGCTCCCGCGTGGGCGAGCCTCACGTCCCGAAAATCGGCGAGGCCGATGGTGTCTCCGAGGTGAGCACCGACGCCCATGAGGAACGTCGCGATGTCGAAACTGGGGAGGGAGACTCCCCGATCCCCGGGCACCACGGCGAGGGTCCGCCACGATCGCGCCTGCGCGCGCATCCAGATCCGCTCCCATTGCGAGTCATCCCAACCGGAGAGCATGCGGTCGTCCTCCTTACCTTCTCAGAAGCGGGCCACCGGGGCACGGATGGTCACGCCGACGAATACAATTGCCTGCAAGAACGTGGCCTCGGTCGGCGGACCGCCCGCGATCGGCTGCGCGGCGTTCTGCACCATGCCCCGCACGCCGCCGTCGAACGAAAGGCTGGGGTAGGCCTCGTAGGAGGCGAGCGCCTCGGCCGTGAAGAGCTGGACCGCATCGGTTGCGTCGGGCGGCAGGGTCTGTTGGGCCGCCAAGGCGCCCGCCAGCGTGAGCCTGCGATGGGTCCACGTGCAGCCGAGCGTGCCCTGGAGCCGCTCGTCGACGGTGCCGAGCAGCGGGTTGACCATGGGCGAGACCCGCGCGGTCGCGCGGAAGAGGAAGCGCTCCTGAGCGAAGCCCCGCCGGTGCTCGACGGTCGCCTCGGCCACCGGGTACGCGTTCGTTTCACTCGCTGCCGCGGGACCCGGTCGCTCGCGCGCCGCGCTCGCGCCGAGAGAGAACTGCGTCAGCGTGTAGCGGCTCCACTCGTGGTGCCAGCGCTGCTCGCCACCGGCGACCGTCGTCTCCGGGCCGAACGAGAACGAGTTGTGCTGCGCGGAAGCGACCGTGATCAGGTGCGCGACGTGTGAGGCAGCGTAGTCCGCGCGAAGCTCCCCGACCGGCCCGTACTGGAACGGCAGGTACGTCTGTGCGTCCGCGTCGGCGCCTCCCGAGAGCTGGAACGAGACGGTGGATCCGAGCGTCCAGCGGCGCAGATCGGCGCGAGCCGACAGCGTGGTCGAGGACGTGGCGAAGTTGAGCACGCGGGAGACGGGCACGACGTTGATCAACGGCGGCGCCGTGGGAGTCGCCCCCGGAGCCGACACCAGCGCGACCGACGCGAGGTTCACGCCGCCGTAGCCCGCCGTCTGGTCGAGCGTCAGGTGGGCGAGGCCGGGCCGCCACTCGGCGTGGAGCGATCCGCTGTTGTAAACCGTGCCCTGGATCGCGCTCACGTTCATGTCCCAGAGCGTGAACCGCGGCGTGTAGGTCAACCTGAGGCTCTCGCGGCGCCACTCCATGGCCATCCGGGCGTCGATGGCCGACTCGAGGTCGAGCGACGCCTGGGTCGGGTCCGTGCCGGGGTCTCGGAGCCTGAACTCGGTGCGGTCCGAGAGCAGAAAGGTGCCGCTGAACGCCGCCGCGAGGACAATCGGCGCCCACATCGGGCGCCCTCACTCGACCACGACGACGTCACCCCGCCGTAGGTGGAAGGCCGCTGCCGGGCTGTCCGCCTGTATCAGCGATGCGAACGTGAAGCGGATGCGAACCGGACGCGGGTTGTTGCGCACCACGAAGATGGAGTCGCGGCTCGCGAAAGAGGTGAAGCCGCCGGCGGCCGCGAGCGCAGAGAGCACGCCGGACGACGTATCCATGGTGTAGATCCCGGGCCGCGACACCTCGCCGAGGACGGAGACCGCGTTCGGCTGGCTCTCCTCCACGGTCACGGTGACGCGCGGCGAGACGATGTACTCCTTCAGGCGGGTCTCGAGGTCCTTCGACACGGCCGACGGCGTGCTGCCGCGAACCGCCACGTCACCGATCATCGGCACCGCGATCTTGCCGTCACTGCGCACGCGCGCGTGGGTCGACATCGCGTCCTGGTTGAAGACGCGCACGCTGAGCATATCGCCTGCCACGATCAGGTATTCGTCCCGCGCGCCGTCGGGTGGCAGGTCCTGCGCCCAGACGTAGGGGCCCGTGCTCGCGCAGGCGCCCATCGACGCGCCCAGCACGAGCGCCAGCAAGAGCTTGGGGGCGTGGTTCGACGGTCGCATCTCAGAGCCTCAACCTCTGCATCGATGGGGAGCTGCGCCGGCGCTCGTCCATGAGCGCGGCGACGTAGCGGGCGAGATCGTGCGGCGAGAACGGCTTTTTCAGGAACGCGTTGGCGCCGACCTCCTCCGCGTTGGCCATCTCCTCGGGGTAGTCGGAGTCGTTGGTCACCAGGATCGGAACGGCCACGAGGCCGCGCGGGCCGCGGATGTACTCGCAGAGCTCGTAGCCCGACTCGGTCGGA
>DATIQP010000685.1:0-17014 GCA_035470765.1 Polyangiaceae bacterium
TGCGCGTCCCACACTTGGAAGCGGAGGGCGGCTGTCACACTTCTACTGCGACGGAGGAGCATGCTCCCGCACGACGGCTCTTCGCTCCTCTCGCTGCCGCACGACGGCACTTCGCTCCTTTCGCTGCCGCATCACGGCACCTCGCCGTTTCGCACTTCACGCGCGCGGGCACTTCGCGCTCGGCAAACGGCCAGCGAGGCGCGTCTCTGGAAGATGCTCCGGCGCAACCGGCAGGGGGCTCACTTCCGGAGGCAGCACCCCGTCGGGCCCTTCTACGTGGACTTCATCTGCCTCACCCTCCGGCTCGTGATCGAGGTCGACGGCGCGGTGCACGACGAAGCGGGCGTGGCGTTCGCGGACGCGCGGCGGCAGGCGGCGCTGGAGGGGCTCGGGCTGAGGGTGCTGCGAGTGAGCGCGCAGGAGGTGGAGCAAGATCTCGGCGGGGTGCTGCGGAAGATCCGCGCGGCGCTGCGGTGAGCCCGCGCTGGCACACGCTGGCTCACGGGACCGTTGGAAATCACCGCGGATCTTCCCGGTGCGCGTCTTGCTTCCCCCTCCGCATGCGCAGGGGCGTATTGGCGGGCGTCCTCTCAGGGCCGTTGCGGTGGAGCGCGGGGGCGTGCACCGCGCTGGCGACGGCAGGCACGCTCCAGTGCTCGAGCGGCGGGTCGATCCTCGGCGCAGATTCGGGCTTGGGCGCAGATTCGGGCTCGGAGGCAGGCACCCTGGACTCGGGACCGCCCACCACGCATCGGTCTGCACCAGGTGCTTGCTCGCTCGACCCGCGTCCCGCAGGTGACGTCGACCTGGACGCCGGCGCTCTGGTGCCGACTCCCTACGGCCCGGACGGCGGGATCCCGCCCCAGTGTCACAACGACGGCGAGTGCGACGCTGGCCTCAACGGTCGCTGTCAATGGACCACCCAGCAATTCGGCATCAACCCGCCCTACCAGCTCCCACTCTGCTCCTACGACCAGTGCCTCTCCGACCAGGACTGCCATGGCGGCGTCTGCGACTGTCGTGGCGCCGCGGTCTACGGGTTGTGGCCCGGGAACGAATGCCTGCCGGGCAACTGCGTAGTCGACTCGGACTGTGCGTCGGGCTTCTGCTCTCCGGCGCCTGCCACGGGTTGGTGCTCACTCGGTTTCTTCTGTCACACCGCGCGCGACGAGTGCCACAACACCAGCGACTGTCCGCAGAGCGAGCAGTGCACCTTCACGAGCTTCGGCCCGGGCTACTGGCAGTGCTTGCCGTGGTGTCTCGATGGCGGAGCTTGAGGGGGAACCGGATCGCTCAGGCGTGACAATGCACACCGGACGCCCTACGGATCTCGCGACCGATGAATGCGGCGAGCCCGAAGGTGATGGTCCGTGCGTCGCTGGGTCTGCTGAACCTCCTGGTCGTCCTAGGCGTCGTGCTCTTCGGCGGCGCCGGCACGCTGCGTTATCCGCAGGCGTGGACCTTCCTGTCCGTCTTCGGCGGTTCGTCGCTGGCCATCACGATCTATCTCGTGAAGCGCGATCCCGCGCTCCTCGAGCGGCGAACGCGGGCCGGGCCGACGGCGGAGAGGGAGGGCCGCCAGAAGCTCATCCAGCTCGTCGCGAGCCTCGCGTTCATCGGGGTGATCCTCGTCCCGGCGCTCGATCGTCGCTGCGGCTGGTCGCGCGCTCCGCTCGCCGTCGTTGCGGCCGGCGAGCTGGCCGTCGCGGTCGGCTTCTTCGTCGTCTTCCTCGTCTTCAGGGAGAACACGTATGCGTCGGCGGTGATCGAGGCGACGGCGGAGCAGCGGGTGGTCGCGACAGGGCCCTACGCGTGGGTCCGACACCCGATGTACGCCGGTGCGTTCGTCATGCTGGTCGGCGTCCCGCTCGCGCTCGGCTCCTACTGGGGCCTGTGCGCGGTGGTTCCGTTGATGGCGAGCATCGTCTGGCGCTTGCTCGACGAGGAGGCGTACCTCTCGAAACACCTGGTCGGATACGACGACTACCGAAAGAAGATCCGCTATCGGTTGATTCCAGGCGTCTGGTGAACCGTTCCGCGGAGCGCAAGGCTCGCTCACGCCGTTCGCGAAGGTCCGCGGGGGCCGCGGGGCTGCGCTCTACTGGCACACGAGCGCGTTCGTACACGCGCAGCCCGTGCCCGGAGGACACGGACACCCCAACTGACCCGCGATTTGACACGTCTCGCCGGCGCTACAGCTGCCTGCGTCTGGGTCGCAGCGCGCAGCACACACACCGCCTGCCCGAGCCGGCACTACTACGCAAGTCGACCCACCTACGCAGTCCGTGGTGTGAGCGCAGGCCTCGCCTACGGGCACTGACCCGCCGTTGCCACACGCGGGAGCGACGAGCGCGAGCACTGTCGTTGGCAAAATGACAGCAAGCTCTCTCGTCCGATCCCTGTAGAGCATGAGCCATCGTAGCGCGTTCGAGCCTAAGGCATCGTTCCAGCCGGCTCGCTAGCGGGCACGTCCGCCAACATTCACGCGTTCAGAGGCCGCGCGCTCCTCCGGCCCGCCCGCGTGCTTTGCGTGCAAGCCCACGTCCACGCTGACACGGCGGCCGTTGCAGAAGAAGACGTTCGCCGAGTCGCCCGAGCCACCTTCGGCGCGGGGCCTGCGTCACTCCAGCGCCTTCTTGACCTTCGCGACGGCCTTCTCGTCGCGCTCTCGGGGCCCACGGCGAAGCGCTACTTCGTGCCCTAACCCACCTCGGCGCGGGTCACGCCACCCGGCGCTTCGCCCCCTCCGGATGATGGCGGATGTCGCGCCAGTACGCCTCGCGCACGTCCTCGTCGATCTCGACCTGGACGCGTTCGCCGTAGAGCCGATCGGCGCCGTCGCGGCGCGGGCCGCTGATCCAATAGTGCTCGCCGGTCTCGATGTCGAAGTAGTTGGCCTTGAAGCCGGCGCCCTTGAGGCTCTGGAACTTCCGCTCGCCGTAGTACAGCGTCCTGCCCGTCTTCGAGAACGTGACGCGCCCGATCCGCGCAGCGCCGGTGAGGCTACCGGCCTTGCGCTCGATGTACATGATGCGGCTCTTCATGCTGCCCTCCGAGCGTTCAAGCGTGGCGGAGGCGGCCCGAAGCGCAAGCCGATCTCGC
Source organism: Polyangiaceae bacterium (assembly GCA_035470765.1). Classification (GTDB taxonomy): domain Bacteria; phylum Myxococcota_A; class Polyangia; order Polyangiales; family Polyangiaceae; genus DASXHD01. The sequence goes on from DATIQP010000685.1 coordinate 3,103, forward strand.
ATGGACGACGACCCGTCCCGCCCGACCGCTCCGACGATCGCGTGCTCGGTTACTGACCGTGGTCGAGTATCATCGGGGCATGAAACAGAGTTCACGACTTGTCGCGGCCCACGTGGCGACCTTCGCCGCCTTGCTCGCCGCGTGCGGCCAGTCCTCGACGCAGGGCGATGGTGGCGACGCGGCGCAGTCGGACGCGACGGTGAAGGACGATAAGGGCGCGGGGAGCGACGCGACCACGACGGACGCCGGCGGCGACGCGCCGACCGATGCAGCCGACGCCTCCGATCTCTGCAACCAGATGTGCGGCCACATCCAGACGTGCACGGGCATCACGTGCACGCAGGTGGGGGTCGACTGCACCACGGCGAACCTCTCGGCATGCGTCGAGACGTGCGTGATCAACACGTCGTGCGCGCAGCTCAACAACCAGACGGCCCAGGCTTGCCAGCAAACGTGCGCGGCCGATGGGGGCGCGGACGGGGGAGGGGACGGCGGGACCTCGATGGTGCAGTGCAGCCAGTGCGTGTCGAGTAGCTGCCAGCCGGCGTTGCAGGCGTGCGCCGCCGACACGACGTGCAGCCAATGGCTTCAGTGCATCCAGAATTGCTCCGGCAACCAGCCGGCGTCGTGTTTCGCCGCGTGCGACGCGACGTACGCCTCCGCAAAGTCCCTCTATGCACCCATCTACACCTGCGGGTGCAGCCAGTGCAGCAGCCAGTGCACGGCGCTCGACCCCTGCGCCTACGGGACCGACGGAGGACCCTGATCGCTGGGGCTTCCGCACTGTCGATCCGTCGCCTTCAGCCAGCGAGCGAGAACGTCCACGAACGCCGGATCGCACGGCACCCAGTGCCCGCAGGGCAGCCCGACGACCTCGCCGCCGACCTTGCACACGTGATCGAGCCACGCCTGGGTGTGGAAGTGGAACGGCTTCTTCTCGCCGTACACGAAGAGAAGCGGGCACGTCGGCCAGTAGCCCGCGACGAGCTTCCGCGCTCGCCCCGAGAAGAGGTCCGCCCAGACGTTTCGGTACGGGTAGTTCATCCACGCGTTCAGGCGCGCGCGCTCCGCCGGCGCACCCGCGCGCTTCGCGAAGCTGCGCGTCATCCAGTCGCCGATCGGGCCGCCGACGACGAACGCGTCGAAGAGCCACCCCTGGTAGGCGAGGATCCCGAGCGCGCCGCGCACGGTGGGCTTGAAGTGCGGCGCGACGTCGACGCCCGCGACACGCGACACGAGATCCGGGCGACGATTGTGGATGGCGTGGCCCCAGTAACATCCCCAGTCGTGCAGCACGAGCGTCACCGGGCGGCCGCGGCCCGCATCGGCGATCAGCTGCTCGAGCGCGTCGAGGATCTCGCTCGTCGTGAAGCCCGCGCGCACCGTGCGATCACCTCCGTAATTCGGGAGCGTCGCGCGCACGCAGCGGTACTTGTCGCGCAACGCCGCGACCGGCGGATCCCAGAGCGAGGCGTCGTCGGGCCAGCCCTGGATGAAGACGATCGTCTCGCCGGCGTCGTTGCCTTCGATGATGGGCGTGAGGCGCAGAGTCAACGCGCCTAGGGTATGCGCGATCCGTAGGAGCGCGGCAAGCTTCTCGCGCAACGCTTCGAAGGGGGCGTCCCGCGCGAGCTCACGTCCACGCCCGACTCGCTTTCGTCGACGATGCGACGACCGAGCCCTACGGGTAGTAGCTCTTGCAGCGCCCACCGGAGCAGCTGTGGCTCGGGCAGTCGGAGTCGGAGCCACAATTGCCGCACTGTCCGGAGCTGCACTTCCCGTTGCCCTTGCAGTCCGAATCCGAGCCGCACGAGCCGCACATGCCGCTCGAGCAGTGGCCCGTCTTGCAATCGGAGTCGGAGCCGCAGTGGTTGCACGTGCCGCTGCTGCACTTGCCGTGGCCTTGGCAGTCGGAGTCGGAGCCGCACATCGCGATGGGCTCGCCGCGGCCGCCGAGCGGATCTGCGCGTGACACCTGCGCTCCGAAGACGACCCCACAAGCGACGAAAACCAGAACCCCACCGAACCGAATCTCAGATTTCATGAGCGCCTCCGCACGTGCAGGTTACGGCACTTCTACGACGAAGGGTGACCCGAGCTTCCCGACATTCCCGGGGCATGGGAAAGATCACTCCGGATTCACCATGCGACCCATCTTCTCGCCGGTCCGCACGTACGAAGGTTCGTGAGACCCCATACGCCGCTCCTCCTTCTGCTGGTCGCGTGTTCGTCGACGCGCTCGCCCACGAGCGTCGTCATCGCGCCGGTCGACGCTGGCGAGCCTCCGCGGATGGACGCGTCGTTCGCGCAGGCGAGCACCCGGCTCGCGATCGCCGACGACCCGCGGCGCGGTGCGGACGAACGCTGCGCGGACGCGTTCGCCGCGTTTCGCACCCGCATCCACCCGGGCGACAGCGCGGCTGCCGTTCGCGCCGTCCTCGGCACGCCGACGTGGATCGGCTCGGACGCACCCGTCGACGTGCTCGGCGGCGAGGTGCCCGTCGAGATGACGTTCGACGACCAGACGGTGGTCTTCATGTGCTTGCCGAAGCCCGACCCCCGCACCAGCGGTATGCCGTGGAGCCCGTGGGTGATCTACGCGCGCCTCGAAGGCCGCGACCACAAGACGTTCGGCGCGTTCCTCGCGAGCCGGAGCACGAAGAAGCTCGTCGAGTACGCGTTGTGCCACGCCGACGCCACCGGCCAGCGGATGAACATCGAGCGCTTTCGCTAGCTCGGCGTAATCTCGACGGGCATGAGGGCGATTGCTTCGAGCTCGGCGGTCCGTCGTGGTGTGGCCCGGTCGAACACGCTCGTGGCGCTCGCGCTCTCGGCGAGCGGGTGCGACCCGGGTTGGAACGTGAGTGGTCACGTCATCGACGCGCTTGGCGCACCCGTGGGCGGCGCGACGCTCACGGTCATCTATCTCGACGCGTCCATCGCAGCCGCAGTCTCGTCCGCTCCGCGCTCCCGGGACGAATGAAATGCGGCCCGATGGTTCGGCGTGCGCCCGGCCATGAGTATTGTAATCATTCGGCAAAAGGGGCTTGCTCATGAACACGCTTGGGATCATCGGTTCGGTGGTCGTCTTTACCGGCTTTGCGGTCTTCGGCGGGTGCGGTGGTAGCCAGGCCACCTCGGCGTGCGTGCCGGGTCAGCCGATGGCGTGTGCTGGAACCACGGGGTGCACCGGCACTCAGGTTTGTCGCTCGGACGGCAGCGGATACGACGCGTGCGTCTGCACGAATCAGTGCGCGCCGGGCCAGTCCATCGCGTGCGCCGGAGCGGCTGGGTGCTCCGGCTCCCAAACGTGCAAATCGGACGGCAGCGGCTACGACGTGTGCGCGTGCGCCGGCGACGCGGGGACGTGCCTGCTACCGAGCGAGGTGGCAGCACGGTGGGTCGCCTTCGACTGGGACCCCGGGACGTTCAACCGTGACATCTATTTTGCTCACGGCGACGGATCTCAGGTGAAACGCATCACGAGCGAGACATCGACCGACATCGAGCCGGCGTTCTCGCACGATGGGAAATGGCTCTCGTTTGCCTCCGATCGCTCCGGAACGATGCAGATCCACCTCATGGACCTGGTTCAGGGCTCGGTCACGCAATTGACCACTCTCGCCGCGGGTGCCGACCAACCGAGCTGGTCGGCGGACGACAGCAAGATCGTCTTCCACAGCGGACCGTCCGTGTACATGATGGACGCGAACGGCAGCAATCCCGTGGTCGTCGGAACGGGTCTCGACAACTTCAACGCGTACGAATACCCGTCGCTGTCTTTGGACGGGACGCAAGTCGTCTTCGATCGCAGAAACGAGATCGATGCACGAAACCTCGACCAGAGCGGGCAGCGGTACGTCGTTCAGAATGCGACGACCACCGAGGAGACGCCGGCCGTCTCGCCGGACGGATTGGCCGTCGCGTACGCGGTGTACTGTGGCTCGGTCGAGCAGATTTCGGTGACGCCGTTCGCCGGCTACGCCGCCGACCCCTGCACGCCGATGCGTGTGACGCCCGCTTCGGCGGGAGCGTGCCGAAGGCCGGCTTGGGGCGGCCCCCAACTCCTAGCATTCGAGCGGTCCGCGTCCTCCGACAGCAGCCTCAATCCTTCCGTGATCGCCGTGAGCACGTCGCCGGGCAGCGCGCCCTGCAACATCACCACGAACGGCGACAGCCACAATCCAAGCTGGGCGCCGGCGGGCTTCCAACCGAAGTGACGAAGACAGCGAACGCGCCCGTGGCCCACGGCGTCGTTGTAGCCTAGATAGAACCGGCCGATGCGTTACGTGGGAAAGATCTTCCGCCCGCCGTCCGAGGCCGACGCGCTCATCCTCCAGGCGACGATCGGCTGCTCGTGGAACCACTGCACGTACTGCGACATGTACCGCGACAAGGAATTTCGCGTGCGCGAGCTCGGGGAGTCGCTTCGCGATCTCGAGCTCGCGGGCGAGGCGGTGGGCGAGCGGCTGGAGAAGCTCTTCGTGGCGGACGGCGACGCGCTGGTGATGCCGCTGGACCACTGGATTCCGATCCTCGAGCGCGCCCGCGCTCTGTTCCCGAACCTGCGCCGCGTCTCTTGCTACGCGATGGCGCGCAACGTCCTCGAGAAGACCGACGGCGAGCTGCGCCGCCTTCGCGAGGCGGGGCTGTCCCTCCTCTACATCGGCCCGGAGTCGGGCGACGACGCGACGCTCAGGCGCATCGCCAAGGGCGACGCCGCCGAGGCCCACGTCGAGGCCGCTCGCCGCGCGCACGCCGCGGGGATGCAGATCAGCGTCATCGCGCTGCTTGGCATCGATCCGGAGCGCTGGCAGGAGCACGCACGCGCGACGGGCGAGCTCGTGACGAAGATGGACCCCGAGTTCTTCTCGGCGCTCACCGTCACCGTCGTGCCAGGCACGCCGCTGGCCACGCTGGAGAAGCGTGGAAAGTACACGGTTCCCACGGTCGACGCCCTGCTCCGCGAGCTCCGGGCGATGGTGGAGCACGCGAAGCCGACCGACGCGATCTTCCGCACGAACCACGCGTCGAACTACCTGCCTCTGGGCGGGCGGCTGCCCAGGGACGCGCCGCGCGTCCTCGAGCTCATCGATCGGGCGCTCGAAGGGAAGATCCAGCTGCGGCCCGAGAGGGCGCGCGGGCTGTAGTCGCCCGACGCAGGCACCGCCCCTTCGCGCTTGCGCCGGGTCGCGCCCGGCGCGACGATCGACGTCGTGAGAGGCGGGACCGATGTCGAGCCGAGCGAAGATCGCGCTCGAGACGGCTATCCATGAGCGCGGCGAGCTATCTGGAGACGAACGACGGCGCCAAGATCCACTACGAGGAACATGGAGAGGGCCGGCCCATCCTGCTCGTTCACGGTTGGCTGTGCTCATCCAAGTTCTGGCAGAACAACGTCCCCGAGCTTGCCGCCGCCTTCAGGGTCGTGACCCTCGATCTGCGAGGCCACGGGAACTCTTCCAAGACGCTCACGGGCCACACCATCGGACAGTACGCGCGCGACGTGCGGCAGGTCGTGGAACATCTGGGGCTGCGAGACGCGGTCCTTTTGGGCTGGTCCATGGGGGGACCGGTCGTTCTTTCGTATGCCCAGCAGTACGTCGAAGACAGCCGCCTCGGGGCGCTGGGGTTGGTGGACAGCTGTCCCTTCCCGTTCAGCCCGGGGGCCTGGAACAGCCACGCCCTGAGGAACTACGGCTATGACGGCATGCACGCGACGCTCGCCGCATGCGCCGCGGATCTCAGGAAGTTCGCCGTCGATTTCACCACCCGAATGTTCGCTGGAGAGCCATCGGGTGCGGACATGGCCTGGGTCGTGGCGGAGATGATGAAGACGCCGCCGTGGATCGCGGAGGCGATCTACTCCGATTTCGTCATGAGCGATCTAGCCAGGACACTTCCCTCGATCAAAGTTCCTCTCCTCGTGCTTGCTGCCAACTCGGGCGTCTTCCGCAACGGAATCGCGATGGGGGAAGCGCTCGCCAGCCAAGCGCCGCACGGGACCTGCATTCCCTTCGAGGATGCCGGCCACATGCTCTTTTACGAACGGTCGCAGAAGTTCAATGCGGCGCTGACGGCCTTCGTGAAGTCACTGTAGGGAGGCGCCGGCTCCTCAGACCCCGTGCATCCACATCGGGACGCGGTGCAGCGGCAGCACGCGCGCGACGCGCCGGAGCGCGCCGGGAAAGCCCGAGGTCTCCTTGTGCGGGACGGCGAGTGTGCGCGGACGCCCTTCGTCCGCGAGGATCTGCTCCGCGGCGCGCCACCCGGCCATCGCCGCGCTCTCCATCGACGACGGCAGCGCGGTGCGGATCCAGTCCCCGGCGAGAAGGAGCCCGCGGACCTCGCTGCGCACCTCGGGCCGCTTCTGCTCGGTGCCCGGGTAGGGGCAGTGGATGGCCATCGGGATGTGGTTGACCACCGAGTGCACGACCTTCGCGCGCGTCGCCTCGGGGAGGGCCTCGGCGATCTCCTTCACGGTGCGAGCGACGATCTCCGCGTCGGTCATGCCGTCGGCGCGGTGGCTGTAGATGGTGTTGCACGTGATGAGCGAGGGGCGATCGCGCCACCCGGTGTGGATGTTCGACAGATCGTAGAAATCGCAGTTCAGATCGTTCGGATCGTGGACTCGCGCCCAGAACTGCTGATCGGTGAGCTTGCGATCGAACCACAGGAAGACGCTGACGTACGGGCACGGCTGGAAGGCGACGAGCCCCTGGAAGGTGCGGTGGGCCTCGAGCCACTCGCGGCGCGCGAGGCGGCGCAGGGCCTGCGGCGGGACGGCGGCGACGCAGTGCCTGGCGGCGATGCGCGTGCCGTCGGTCAGCGTGACGCCGGTCGCGCGCTCGCGGTCGCCGTCGAACGTCTCGACCGCGGCCGAGGTGCGAAGCTCGATCCCCGAGCGCTCGAGCAGCGCCTTCGCCGCGGGCACGAACACGTCGCCGAGCCCGCCGTCTGGGAAGCCGATGTCGTAGCCCGAGTGTCCGATCATCTTGCCGTAGAAGCGCATGAGCGCGCCGGCGGAGCAGAGCTCCACTGGGACGTTCATGATCGACATCGACGTGAACGCCCAGAAGCGCTCGAGGTAGCGCTCGGTCACGCCGAGGCTTCGCAGCAGGGAGGCGGCGCTGATTCGGTCCAGGCGGAGGATGTCCTCCTCCGAGAGCTGCATCGCGAAGAGGCTCGCGGGCACTCCGGAGAGCTTGTCCCTGTGCGGCACCGTGCTGTCGCGGATCACGCTCGGCACGAGGTGGAACGGCGCGGGCAGCTTCGCCATCTTCATGACGATCGGCCGGCTGCCGTCGTAGATGGTGATGAACTGCCCGCGCTGCCAGACGACCTTGTCGCGTGTGCCGAGCACCTCGAGCAGGCGCAGCATGTTCGGGTACTCGGACAGGAAGATGTGCGGGCCGATGTGGACCGGATCGCCGGTCTTGTCGTCGATCCAGCTCCGCGCCCGACCGCCGAGGCCGCTGCTCTTCTCGAGCACCACCACCGAGAGCCCGCTGTCGCGCAGCCCCACCGCGCACGTGAGCCCCGCGATGCCGCCCCCGACCACCACCACGTCGACTTCTCTCGAGGACCCCATGTCGCCCTCCGTACGCTTCCAGCGTAGCGGGGCGGGGGAGCTCACGGCATGACGTACCTCAGCCCGGCGGGCCGCTCAAAACGTACCGCTCCAGATCGGCAATCCGAGCACCGGCGGCAGCGCGGGCGCCGGTGCTCGGGCCTCGCGCAGGCGCTCCGGTCCGGGGGTGACCGGGATCAGGACGTCGCCCGTCCGGCTCGCGACGGTCGTGCGGCGGTTGGTGGTGAAGAGCACGATCCCGAGCGTGAGCCCGAGGACGCCGCCGCCCACGACGCCCCAGCCGATGTTCAGGATCGTCGTGTTGGCCCAGCCGCCGTTGATGCAGTTCGAGCATTGCTCTTCGATCGCTCCCACGGCCAGGATCATCAAGCCCGTGCCGATCGCGGCCGCGCCGAGCGCGATGCCCGAGATGCCGAGGCCATAGAGCCCCGGAGAAGCGCGCGACACGACGAGCTGCACGGGCTCGCCGGTGGCCGGCTCGAGGCGAAACGGCACGGACTTGCGGATGTCGAGCCCGCTGACTCGGTAGGCCGCGCCGGTCAATAGAGGGCGATCGCAGCTCCCGTCGCAGACCTGGACCCAATCCCATCCCACCTGCTGCTCGACGACCACGCCCTCGCCGTTCTCGACGTGGACGAGCGACGTCTGGGGGACCGGTGCGGGCGAGTCCTGCGCGAGGCTCGGCGCGGAGAAGCACACGAGCGCCGTCGCGAGCGAGAGAGCGTTCCGCATGGCTACGGCACCGCCACGCGCCAGACCTGGGCCGGCGTCGAGCCCTGGCCGCGCGTCGTCCAGACGGCCCACGCGGAGTCCAGTGCGACGTCGACGACGTGATCGGGCGTCGTCGCGAGGACGGTGACGCCGCCCGCGGGGAGGTCGACGACGTAGACGGTGTCGTCGCTCGCCGCGAGCGTGGTCGTGTCCGAGGTGGTGGCGACGATCGGGTGGACCGCGCTCGCGCCGACGGGGACGAGGCTCGCCGCGCCGGCGTCGTCCATCACGTGCGCGAACGTGTCGGCGCTCGCGCCGGTGCCCGCGTCGCCTGCGTCGCCCCCGTCGCTCCCCGCGTCGGCCATCAAGGGGACGACCGCGAAGGGCTCGCCGTTCTGCGCGGTGAGCAGCGCCGAAGCGCCCGCGTCGTCGAGCCAGACGCCGGAGCCGCCGTCGAGGGCCTTGCGGTAGATCGAGCCGTTCGCGATCGACCAGTCGTCGGTCGAGGTCAGGGTGAACGGCTTGTAAGCCTGCGTCTCGCCCGCGGGCATCCACTCCACGGGCGGGAGGTTCACCCCGAGCGGCAGCACGCCGAGCGCCGAGCCGGCGTCGCTCAACCCCGAGCGCGCGATGAAGTACAGGCCGGTCGGAGGCCGCACGTCGACGCCGCGCCCCGGGTCGAGCCCGCTGGCGAGCTGCTGGGCGACGAAGCCCGCGACGGGAACGCGGAACAGCCCGCCGTTCGGGGTCGACGCGTCGGAGTCCGAGAGCGTGGCCCAGTAGACGTAGCTCCCGTCGCACGCGAGCCCGCCCGCGGGGAGCCCGGGCGAGGTCGTGACGAGCACGTTGGTCAGGGTGACGGAGTCGATGGAGTAGAGCTCGCTCCCGTCGAAGTAGAGCTCGTGTCCGGCGCAGGCGACGAGGCCGCGCGGATCGGCCGCGAGGGTCGCGACGACCTCCGGGCCCGGGTTGAAGGGGCCGCCGTCGCTCGCGTCCACCTGGCCGTAGCAGCCGTAGTCGCTCTTCGTCTCGCAGCCGTTTTGCGGGTTCTTGTCGCAGTCGAACCATCCCGAATCGCAGAAGATGCTGCATTGGCCGTAGGCGCCGACGGAGCTGTCACCGCCGCACCCCACCGATGCGGATGCGCTTTGGAGGTTCTCGTGCGCGTGCGGCCCGCTGGTGGGCGTCTCGCATCCGTTGCTGTCGACGCCGTCGCAGTCGATCCAGCCCTTGTCGCAGGCGAGCTGGCAGGAGTACCCGCCGCCGCAGCCTTTTTCCAGCGTGTACGTCGCGTGAGGCGCGCTGTCCGGGCACGCCGGGCCGCACGAGCAGCGAGGCACCGCGAAGAGCAATGCCACCACCGCCGCCCTGCGCCAGGCCGCCCCTGCCATGTCGTGGCGTGCAGCAAGATGCAAGCCACCGCGAATTCCTCGAAGAACACGGCGCCGCGGCGCGCCCGACCCTGATCATCCTGTCATCGGCGGCCGCTACGGCGGCAGCAGGCGGTGAGCGCGGAGCTTTTCCGCCAGCTTCTGCACCCGCAGCGGCGGGACGGTCTTGATGACGATCGACGCGAACACCGAGGAGCCGACGATGCGGAGCGTCGGCGCGTCGCGGTCGGCGATCGTGCGCGTGCCGCCCTCGAAGTTGCCGAAGATGCCGGTACCTTGGACTTCGACGGTGATGTCGGCCGGGACGGTGATCTCGATCGAGCCGAAGACGGACCGGACGTGAAGCTCGGTCACGCCCGGCCCGAACCGAGCTTCCCGGAGGTCGAGCTCCAGGTTTCCGAAGATCGCCTCGGCCTTCACGGTGCCCGCCATCGTCATGCTGCCGGACCGCTCGATGTTCGAGAAGAGCGCGCGAACGGCGGGCTGCGGCACGGCGCGCGCGAGCGTGGTGGTGGGGACGATCTCCGCCTGGGCGATGGCGGTCGTCACGTCGGCGGACGGCGCGTGGTCCGGGAGATCGGCCACGAGCGCGTCGAGGTCCGCCTCGGCCTCGGCGCGGTAGGCCGTGTCGATGCGGGACTCGAATGCGTCGAGGCCGAGCTCGTCGCGCGCGAAGCTCTCGGTGAGCCGAGCGATCACGCGGTCGCGCCGGTCGCGGATCGCGAGCTTGGCGGGGTGAGCGTCTCCCTCCATGCGCGCGAAGGTAGCACGACCGTTGCGAGGGCCTGGCCTAGCGCGGAGCCTGGGCGCCGCGAACGAGCAGCGCCGGGAGAGCGAACAGGGCGAGCGCCGCGAGCGTGTCCTGCGCCCCGAAGGTGCCACGGCTCACGAGGACCCACGCCACGCGCGCGAGGCTGACGAGCCACAGGCCGGCGAAGGGCACGACGAGGTCCCACGCCCCGGGCTCTCCCGCGCCCTGCTCGTCGCTCCTGGTGTTGGCCCGATACGGCATGCATTCACCGTACGGACAGAGCGATCAAGAATCCGTTAAACCTCGCTCTTCAGCCGGTAGCCCACGCCCGGCTCGGTCACCAGGTACTTCGGGCGGGCCGCGTCGCGCTCGAGCTTGTGGCGAAGCTGGGTCATGTACACGCGCAGGTACTGGGTTTGCGTCGCGTAGGACGGGCCCCACACTTCCTTGAGCAGCTGCCGGTGCGTGAGCACGCGACCGGCGTTCTTCATCAGGACGACGAGCAGCTTGTACTCGATCGGCGTCAGGTGGACCTCGGCGTCCGCGACGTGGACGGTGCGCTTGTCGAGATCGACGCGGATTTCCCCGGCGAGGAGGATGGGCTCGGTCGAGGGGAGCCCCGCTCGTGCCGCGTGACGGAGCGCGACCCGAATGCGCGCCATGAGCTCCCCCGTACCGAAGGGCTTGGTGAGGTAATCGTCGGCGCCCTCGTCGAGCGCCTTCACCTTGTCATCCTCCTGGCCGCGCGCCGACACCACGATCACCGGCGCGGTCATCCACTCGCGCAGCCGGCGGGCGACCTCGAGCCCATCCATGTCCGGCAGCCCGAGGTCCAGCAGGACGAGCTCGGGGTTGTGGCTCTTCGCGAGCGCCAGCGCTTCGGCTCCCGTCGTCGCCTCGACGACGCGGTAGCCGTGGTTCGCCAGCGAAGTCCGCAAGAACTTCCGCATGGGCGCCTCGTCCTCGACGACGAGCAGGACGGGTTGGATTTCGCCCATGGACGGAGGTTTACGCCGGGTAGGGGTCTCCGTCGAAACCGGAGCACGCTCGACGTAAAGAAAGCATTAAAGTGCACGGAAGAGCGGATTTTCCCGTCGCGACCCGCGCGCGAGGTTAGCTCCTTTCGTCATGCCATCTCGCCTGCGGCGCCTTCTGTTCGGCGCTCCGAAGGACGTCCACGATCACAAGGTCTTCCACTCGATCTCGCTCGTCGCGATGCTCGCGTGGGTAGGGCTCGGCGCCGACGGGCTGTCGTCGTCGGCGTACGGTCCCGACGAGGCGTTCCGCGCCCTCGTGAAGGGCGGCTCGGCCCACGCGTCGCTCGCCGTGGGGCTGGCGCTCGGCACGGCCATCACGGTCTTCATCATCAGCTACGCCTACTCGCGCATCATCGAGCACTTCCCCTCGGGCGGCGGCGGGTACGTCGTCGCCACGAAGCTGCTCGGGCCGCGCTTCGGCGTCGCCAGCGGCAGCGCACTCCTCGTCGACTACGTCCTCACGATCACGACCTCGATCGCCTCCGGCGGCGACGCGATCTTCAGCATGATCCCGCGCCAATGGGTCGGAGGGGCCGGCACCGCTGCGGCTGACGTCGGGACATGGCTCGATCCGGTCCAGCGGACGAAGGTGACCGTGGAGATCGCGGCGATCGTCGCCCTCACGGTCCTCAACATCCGCGGCGTGAAGGAATCGGTCACCGCGATCCTCCCGATCTTCCTGGCGTTCGTCGCCACGCACGTCGTGCTCCTCTTGGTCACGTTCCTCGGCCACGTCGGGGACGTCGGCTCGGTCGTGCAAGAGACGCACGCCAACCTCGGCCAGACGATCGCGAGCCTCGGGGTCATGGGCTCCATCGCGCTGTTCGTGCGCGCGTACTCGCTCGGCGGCGGCACCTACACTGGCATCGAGGCGGTCTCGAACGGCGTCCCCATCATGCGCGACCCGAAGGTGCGCACCGCCAAGCGGACGATGATGCTGATGGCAACGTCGCTCGCCATCACCGCGGGCGGCATCATCCTCGCGTATTTGCTCGTGCACGCGATGCCCGAGGAAGGGCAGACCATGAACGCCGTGCTCCTCAAGAAGGTCGCCGGCGGCTGGAAGCTCGGGGGCTGGAACGCCGGCTACTGGTTCGTGCTAATCGCGCTCGTCAGCGAGGCGGGCTTGCTCTTCATCGCGGCGCAGGCCGGCTTCGTCGACGGCCCGCGCGTCATGGCGAACATGGCCATCGACTCTTGGCTCCCGCACCGCTTCGCGGCGCTGTCCGAGAGGCTCAGCATGCAGAACGGCGTCACGCTCATGGGCGCGACCTCGATCGCCGCGCTCGTCTACACGCACGGCGACGTCTCGAAGCTGGTGGTCATGTACTCGATCAACGTCTTCGTGACGTTCTCGATGTCGAACCTCGGGATGAGCCGCTTCTGGATCAAGGAGCGCAAGAAGCAACCGGAGTGGAAGAAGCACCTGCCCATCCACCTCGTCGGCCTCGCGCTCTGCGTCACCATCCTCGTCGTCACGTGCGTCGAGAAGTTCGGCGAAGGCGGCTGGCTCACGCTCGTCATCACCGGCGCGCTGGTCGGCGTCTGCTTCTGGGTCAAGCGCCATTACAAGCAGGTGGTCGTCGCGATCCGCGCGCTCGACGCCGAGCTGCCCGACCCGCTCACCGATCCCGCGGCGCGCGCGCTCTACCCGATCGAGGAGCGCCACGACGGCGACCTCGACCCGACCAAGCCCATCGCCATCCTCTTCGTCGGCGGCTACGGCGGCCTCGGACGGCACGCGCTGATGACGCTCATGCGCATGTTCCCCGGGCACTTCGAGGGCGTCGTCTTCTGCTCGGTGGCCATCCTCGACTCGGGCAACTTCAAAGGCGCGGGCGAGGTCACGGAGCTCGAGAAGCGCACGGGCGCGGAGCTCGACAAGTACGTGGAATTTGCACGCACCATCGGCCTGCCCGCCGACCGCGCGTTCGCGACCGGGACCGAGGTCGCCGTCGAAGCCGAGAACCTAGGCCGCGAGCTGTCGAAGAAGTACCCACGCAGCCTCTTCGTCGCCGGGCAGCTGCTCTTCAGCGAGGACACCTCGAGCAGCCGCCTCTTGCACAACGAGACGGCGTTTCAGATCCAGCGGCGCCTGCAGCACATGGGAATCGCGATGATCGTGCTGCCGGTGCGCCTCAACATCAAAGGCGGGCCGCGCGTCCCAGAACCTTCGAGGCCGAGCGTGCCGCAGATCGCGACATGACAGACCTCATTCGAGCTTGAGGCGATACCCGACGCCGGGCTCGGTCATGAGCCAGCGCGGGTGCGCGGGTTTCTGCTCGAGCTTCGCGCGCAAATGGCCCATGTACACGTGGAGGTACTGTCTCTGCGTGGCGAAGCGCGGTCCCCAGACCTCCTTGAGCAGCTGCTGGTAGGTCATCACCCGACCGGCGTGGGCCGCGAGCGCGGCGAGGAGCCTGTACTCGAT
>DATIQP010000686.1:0-9302 GCA_035470765.1 Polyangiaceae bacterium
GAGGAGCGAACGGGTCGGGCCGCTTGGCAGGCTCGCGGTCGAAGCCACGGACGTCGCTCGTGCGGTCCCCGGGGAGGCGAGGCCGGTCGTTCTTGCGATCGGTGACCGGGCGGGCGGCCGGCGCTGCCTCCGCTCCCACGATGAGAGCGTTCTCGTCTGCGCTGGTCGGGCCGCGGAAGCTCTCCTCCGCCGACGGGACGGGCCGCTCGGAGCGCACCTCGTCGAGCCACTTCTGGTAGCGCTCGCGCTGCGCGCCGAAGAGCTCCTCCATGAACGCTGCGACGGTGGACGCCGTGACGACGCGCCCGCGGCTGCGCGAGAAGGTGTCGAGCGCCTCGGCCATCTCCTTGCCGCTCTGATAGCGGTCCTCGCGATCCTTGGAGAGCGCCTTCTTCAGGATCTCCCACAGCGCAGGCGAGTAGTCGGGTTGGCTCGCCGTGGGATCGGGGATCGCGCACTCGGCGACCGCGGCGAGCGTCTCGACGTTGTCCTTGCGCTTGAACAGGCGCGTGTCCGCGGTCAGCTCGTAGAGCGTGATGCCGAGCGCGAACAGATCGGCGCGGTGGTCGAGGTCGCCGGTTCTCGTTTGCGACCGATCCCTCGCTTCGCTCGGGCTTGCGGCTCGACCGCTCTTGGTCTGCTCGGGCGCCATGTAGGCGACCTTTCCCTGGATGACGCCGAGGCCCGTCACGGTGACGCGGTTTTTCGCCTTGGCGAGCCCGAAGTCGATGATCTTCACCTGCCCGTCGTACGTGATGAAGAGGTTGCTGGGGTTCACGTCGCGGTGCACCACGTTCTGCTTCACGCCGCCAGAGGTGAGCTCGTGCGCGTGGTGCAGGCCCTCCGCGATGCGCGCGCCGATCCACGCCACGACGTCGTCGGGCAGCTTCTGCTTCTTGGCGCGGGCGGTGGACCATACGTCCCAGAGCGACTCGCCGAAGAGCAACTCCATGGCGATGTAGAGGCGCTTGTTCACCCCGGCGGTGGTCTCGCCGAGCTCGTGGACCTGGGCGATGCTCGGGTGGGAGAGCTTCGCGGCGATGCGGGCCTCGTCCAGGAACATGTTGGTGAAATCCCTGTCGGCCGAGAGCTCCGGCTTGATCACCTTGACGGCCTGGAGCTCCTCGAAGCCGGCCGGCCCGGAGAGTCTGCCGACGTAGACGGTCGCCGTGCCCCCGTCCGCCAACTTGGCGCGGATGTCGTACCGGCCAATCTTGGCGGGCAACGCGGAGGAGGACGTCGGCATGGTCTCGTTCGGGGAGCCTCCGCGGCGCGGGCCGCGGAGCCGTCGAGGATGATAGCGCCTCCGGTGTAGCAACGCGACAGCGCTTGGGGCTAGCATCGAAGGATGTTCTGGCTCTCCACCTCCACCATAGTCCGCCTTCGTGACCAGCTCCGAACCAAGGGCCAGCGCCCGAGCGTGGCCATGCCCGCCGGCGCCACGCCCGACGAGGCCGAGACGGCCATGCTGAAGGCGGAGTACGGTCCGCTCTGCGAGGCGATGTACCTGATGATGACCGCAGACGGCGACATCTCGACCGAGGAGCGTGAGGTCCTCAAGGGCGCGCTGCGCAACCTGTCGGGCGACTCGCTGAGGGGCGCGCTCATCGAGTCGATGCTCGAGGACGCTGCGGGCAAGGCCAAGGATGGGCGCGACGAGAGGATGAGCGAGGTCGTCGAGTTGCTCGCGCACGACGAGGCGCGCGCCGAGGTGGCCTTCGTGCTCGCGGCCGCGATCGCGTTCGCCGACAACGCCATCGCCGACGAGGAGAACGAGACGCTCAACGAGCTCGCCGAGGGTCTCGGCATCGGTGAGGACCGAGCCAACGAGCTGCTCGACGCGGTAGAGAAGGATCTCGCCGGCGCGGACGAGCCTGGCTGAGAGGTCGTCGGTGGTGGAAGAGGACGCGACGCTGGGCCGCATCGGCGGCTTTCGCCTGATCAAACGCCTGGCGACGGGCGGCACGAGCGACGTGCTGCTCGCGCGCGCGGAGGGACCGCACGGCTTCGAGCGGACCGTCGTGCTCAAGCGTCTGCTGTCCGAGCACCAGCAAGACCCCGATTTCTCGCGCATGTTCGCGCGCGAGGCGGCGGCGTACGCGCGGCTCTCGCACCCCGCGATCGTGAGGCTCTTCGACTTCTTCACGTCGAACGGCCAGCTCGTGATGGTGCTCGAGTACATCGACGGCGTCTCGCTGGCGAAGCTGATGACCCACGCCGGCCAGACGAACGAGAGGCTCGACGATCGCGTCTGCTACTTCCTGGCGGCGCGCATCTTCGACGCGCTCTCGGCGGCGCACGACGCCCGCAACCCGGACACCAGCGAGCCGACGCCGGTCATCCATCGGGACGTGAACCCGAGCAACGTGCTCATCCCGTGGGACGGCCACGCCAAGCTCGCCGACTTCGGGATCGCGAAGATCACCGGCGCGGAGACCGACGGTGCCGTCGAGACCACGCAGGGCCTCATCAAGGGAACGTACGGCTACATGGCGCCGGAGCAGGTCCGTGGCGAGCGCGTCACGATCCGCACCGACGTCTACGCAGCGACGCTCGTGCTCTGGGAGCTGCTCGCGCGGCGCAAGGCCATTCAGGCCGACCGGCTGCCGGAGATGGAGATCCTGCGCGCGATGGCCGAGCCCAACCTCCCGTCGCTCGACGTCCTGCGCCCGGACGTCCACGATTCGATCCGCGAGGCGATCGCGAGGGGCCTCGAGCCGAACCCCGCGAAGCGATCGATGACGGCCGAGGAGATGGTCGGCACGCTGCGCGCTCACTTCGATCCGGAGGAGGCGCGCCAGCGCCTCGTGACCGTGCTCCTGGCGATGAGCCCGCGGCGCCCGCCCTCCGACACCCTCGCCGAGGACATGCGCCAGACGAGCGAGGCGGCGGCGGCGCCCTTCAACCCATCGAAGACGCTGCCACTCTCCCACGATCCGAAGCCGAAGCCGCCAGTCCCGCGCCCCGCGATGCGCGGCTACGCGCCGCAGCCTCCCGCGGCGAACACCGCCGCTGCCGTGCTCGCGGACACGGCCAGCGCGCTGGAGCCCCTCCACCGGCAGACGCCGAGCGGGTTCCGGCCCATTTCGGTCCCGCCGGCGCCGATGCCGCCACCTCCTCCCACTCCGCCGATCCCGGTCCCGTTCGCCTCCGACGCGCCGACCCTCGAGACGCACAAGATCGACAAGCACGACGAGCCTACCGTCGCCGGGCCGCTCCCCGTGCCCCAACATCATCCGCCGCCGCCGCCGCCGGCGCCCTGGCCCACGCCTCCGCCCGCGTTCGCGGCTCCGCCGCTTCCGCCTCAGGCTCCGCCGCCTCCTGCTCCGATGCACGTCGCGCCGGGCGTGCAGCCCACGCAGTTTCCGCCGATCCTGCCCAGCGCGGGGCCTTCGAAGAAACTGGGTGCGGGCTTCATCGTCGCCATCGGCGCGGGCGCCCTGCTGGGCGTCCTCTCGGTCGTCGCGGTCATTGTCGTGGTAGTCGCCCGAGCGGGGTCCGCGGAGGGTGTGGTCAAGCAGCCCGAGCCTCCGCCGGCAGCGACCCACGTTGCGGCGACGGCACCGGCGACCACCGCCACCTCGACGATCGCGGCGTTCAAGACTTCGCCCGCGAATTCCGCGGTACCCGGCGCGCGCCCGGTGGCCTCGCTCGCGAGCGCGGCATCGCCGCCGATCGCCTCCGCCGCGCCGACTGCTTCCGCCGCCCCGAAGGCGACGGTCAGCGCGGGGATGCCGACCCCCGCCGCCGACGAGGGCGTCCTCGTCCTGCCGCCCTATGCGCACGACCATCGCATCTACGTCGACGGCCACGTGAAGGGCGACGGCTCGTCGCCCATCGTCGTCCGGTGCGGGCCGCACACGGTGCAGATCGGCTCTCAGGGCAAGCCGCGAGACGTGACCATTCCGTGCGGCGCGCTCGCCAAGATCGAGTAGGCGCTCAGCGTGTGTCGGGCGCCGGCGAATCCGCAGCCTGCGCGGTCAGCATCGGCGCGCCTCTGTAGAACGCGAAGAAGGCGTCGGCCCACTCGATGCCGCCCTGGTCGTTGGGGTGGATGCCGTCGCGCGCGCGGTCGATCTTGAGGCCCGTGGCGTCGAACACCTTGCAGGGCGAAGCGTTCTGTTTGATGACCTCGACGATGCCCGTGTCCTTGCGCCAGAGCGGGGGCAGCATCCAGAAGCACTCGCGGCCTCCCGCGCTCATCTTGTGGGCGATCGAACGCACGCTCGGCGCCACCGCGGCGGGGAAGGGCAGGGTCACGTCGTTCGCGCCGAGCGTGAGGATGACGAGGTCGGGCTTGTGCTTGGCGAGGAGGTCGTCGAGCCGGTGCTCGCGATCGAACGTGGCGATGCCCACGCCCTCCTGCCAGTCCTTCACCCAGTGCGAGCCGAGCTCCTTGAACTTCGCCTCGAGCGCCCGCGTGAGACCGCCGTAGCCGCCGACCATCGAGTCGCCGAGGTGGAGCACGAGCTTGGGCGCCGGCGGCGGCGCGGGCTCGACGTGGGCCTGGAGCGGTGGAGCGGGGGCGGGCGGGGTCGCCTGCTGTCCTGCGCCCCCTTGTGCGGGATGTGCCGGCACGACGGCAGCAGCCTCGGGCGCCCGCGCGGGGGACGCGCAGTCGCAGACCGCGCCGCAGGCGAGCCCGAGCGAGATCACGGCAGCGAGGTGGAGTCGGTGCTCCATGGGCGGATCGATATTCACACCGCGAACGGGCCCGTGTCGAGTTTCTGAGCGAGCTCGGGCGCGCGGTCTACTGGGGATCGGCGCAGCAGCGGAAACCGGTCGAGTAGTCGTGGTACGCGGAGGCGTGGGCCACCGTGCGATAGTTGCAGCCGTCGCCGTTGATGTGCGTGTCGAGGTAGTAGCCGCCCTGGAAGGTGCCGTCCGGATCGTCGACCCACTCGTGCAGGTTGCCGACCATGTCGTAGACGCCGTAGCCGTTGGTGCACTCCTCGTGCTCGCCCGCGCGCGCGAGGGTGTGCGGCGCCTGATTCAGCCGCGGATCGTTCATCCGATCGTGCGTCCACTCGGAGGGATGAGTGGTGCGCATCCGGAGCACGCTGAGCATCGGGCTCCGCCCGTTGTCGTTGCATCGCCCGGTGACGCGAGCGTTGCCGTAGCCGAAGACCGTGTGCTTCGGACCCATGCAGGCGTTGCGCCACTCGGCCGGCTTGCAGAGCCTCTTTCCGGAGCGCGCGCACGCATCCTTCGCTTGAACTTCGCTGATGTAACCCTGCGGGAAGACTCCGCGCGAGCTGACGGCACGGACGACGCGACCTTCCACGGTCTCGAAGGGGGCGTACGGGCGCTCGTCGCCGTTCGGCAGCACCTCGACGAGAGACGCCTCGTAGCGGTCGATGCAGAAGCGCCCGTCGACGTTCGCCATCCCGTCGGGGCAGCCCTCGCTGGCCGGAAGGGAGTGACCCTCCAGGTAGAGGCTCGCGGCGCTGAGGCCTTCGTCTCGAGGACCGATGCGCGCCAGCAGCGAGCGCGCTCCCAGATCGTTGTCGCTGCCGTGCCAGGTACCCTGCGCGACGCCCGCGACCGCATTTCCCGCGGGCGGGCTCTTGGTGCACCCGAGCGGGAGCACCGCGCCGAGGGTGGCCAGCACCAGCGCGACGGCGCCATGCCGCAACGTCAACGCCAGACCTCTCGTTGGGGCGAACGACGCATGGTGATCGGGTCTAGACGGCGATTCGGCAAGGCGGAAGCCCAAACCGCCACGCACCCCGAAATTTGGTCGGAGGGTGTAGTCAGCTTCCGCTCTCGGCGAATTTTTTCGCGCGGGCGAGGATCGCGTCGAACATGCGCGGCGTGAGGCGGCCTGTCTGCGTGTTCTGCTGGCTGACGTGGTAGCTCGCGACGAGCGCGAATGGGCCGAGCGTGAAGTGGGCGCCGTGCGCGAAGCGCGGCGCGGGGGAGGGCAAGGCGATCCCGCTCCGCCTCGCGAAGCCGAGCACGGTCGCGAAGGCGATCGCGCCGAGCGCCAGGAAGACGCGCTTGCGAGCGAGCAGCGCGAGCTCCTCGTCGAGCCAGTGCGCGCAGCGATCGAGCTCGATGGGTGCCGGCTTGTTGTCCGGCGGGACGCAGCGCGCGGCGAGCGTGATGAAGGCGTCGTGCAGGCGCAGCCCGTCGTCGCGGGAGGTGGCGGTCGGCTGGGACGCGAGCGCCGCGCGAAAGAGCGCGGGAAAGAGGAAATCGCCAGAGCGGTCGCCCGTGAACACTCGCCCGGTGCGGTTGGCTCCGTGCGCCCCAGGCGCGAGGCCCACGACGACGATCTTCGCGTCCGGATCGCCGAAACCCGCGACCGGTCGCCCGTGGTACGTCTGGTCTCGATAGGCGCGGCGCTTGACGCGCGCGATGTACTCGCGATGCCGCACGAGGCGCGGA
The DNA here is from genome assembly GCA_035470765.1 of Polyangiaceae bacterium. GTDB lineage: Bacteria > Myxococcota_A > Polyangia > Polyangiales > Polyangiaceae > DASXHD01. Next base: position 6,391 of record DATIQP010000686.1, read on the forward strand.
CAGGCCCTGCAGCCCTCGATGCGTTCGGCGAGCAGAGCGAGCGCGCGGCGGCTCATCGCGGAGTCGACTTGGAGGGGTCGCCGCGATGGAGCATGCCCTTCGCGATCGCGTCGACCATCGCGTCGAAGCGTCGCTGGTCTAAGCCCGATCCGCTCGTCAGCCAGTCGACGTGGCCAGCCTTGGGCGCGTCGAAGTGCCCCAGCACGTCGAGGTGGTCGGCGTGCCCGGTCCACGCCAGCTCGCCCCAGAGCTGCGAGCGCAGCGGCACGACGCCGTCGTTGGCGCGAACGCCCGGAGCGCGCCCGAACGCGCCGAGCAGCGCCAGCTCGGTGGCCGCGTCGGCGGACGGCGCCGCGCACGGGTAGGTCGCGTCGCTCCGCGCGGTGAGCGCGTAGAGCGTGCCGAAGACGCTCGCGGAGATGGCGCTCCACGGGTGGCCGAGCGAGCGCGCCCAGCGGATCGGCGTCGGAGGGGGTGCCGTCGTCGCGACGCACTGATAGCGCACGCCGTGGCGATCCTCGACGCCCGCCTGGAACAGGTCCATCGCCTCGGGCGTGAGCTGCAGCACGGCGCCCTGGTCCTGCTCGATCGCGTGGAGGAACTCGCGCACCTCGCGGCTGCGCGCGTCGTCGAGGACGCCGAGCAGAGACTCCGTCGTCCGGTTGAGCAGCTCCGTCCCCATCATTCGATCGAGGCGGCCGGCGGCCACGGCGAGCGCGCTCGCGGCCGCGAGCGGCGGAGCGCCCAGCGTCAGGCCGATGATGGTGAGCGCGCTGACGGCGTACAGCAGGCGCTGGCCGTTCACGGTCGCGAAGAACGTCGCGAGCGGCGTGCCGAAGTGGGGTGCGTTCAGGGTGGTCACGCTCCGGAGGCGCGGGATCCAGACCCTCGACTCCTTCGTGGGCAGGTGCGCTCCGGGGGACGCGACGAGCCGGGCGTCGAGGCCTCCGGTGGAGTGGCCGACGAGGTGGATCGGCCCGCCGGCGTCGACGTCGTTCTCGCATGACCGAGCCACGAGGTCGTAGAGCTTCGCTGCGCGCCGCCGGAGCGACGCGGTCGGCGGGACGTCGACGACGAAGGTCTCGAGGCGGTGACCCGCGTCGCGGAAGCGCGTGGCGAGGGCGGCCTCGAGGTGCGCGAAGTAGTCGTACGAGGCGAGGCGGCCGAAGCCGAACATGCCGGGGGCGAAATAGGCGCGGTGGAGCATCAGGCGTCGTGGGTCGCGAGCATGCCACGCGCAGCGTCGCGGAGCTCGGGTTCTGCGAAGCGCAGCTTGTCCCCGTCGCGCGCCAGGATGTCCGCGGCGACGAGCGAGTCGAGGCCCACCCTAACGGTGATCGTCTCCTCGGGAGCGCCGATCCTCGCAAGGACGCCGCGTTCGTCGAAGCGCTCGTCGCAGATCGCGCACGCGCGCACCACCCTGCGAAGTGGGGCCTCGAGCGCGTCGAGCCGCGCCTGCTTGAACACCCTGGTCCAAGGGACGTTGGGAGCGCCGGCGAGCGCGGCGAGCTCCAGCGGCGTCGTCGCGGACGAAGCAGCGGCCGGGTCGAGGCCAGCCTTCCCGGCGAGGTCATCGAGCAGCTTGCGACTCGGAGCGGCGACGAGCACCTCCTGGGTGATGGCCCCGCGTCCGCCGAGCGCAAAGAACGCCTCCTTGGCCTCGGCGCGCCCGCACAAGAGGACGAGCAGCGGCGACGACGCGTGCTTCTTCGCGGCGGCGAGGAGCAGGCGGAAGCTGGGGTCGTCGCCCCACTGCGCGTCGTCGACCGCGACGACCACCGGGCCGCGCTCGAGCGCCTCCGCGAGCTTCTCGTCGAGGGCGGCGCCGCGACGGGTCGGACTGCCGGTGGTCAGCGTGGGCAGCGCGGCGAAGGGATGGCCCGCGCGCGAGCGCTCGCACGCGGAGGCGAGGACCGTGATCTCAGGGCCGACGTGCGCCAAGAACTCGCGGAGCACCCGCGTCTTGCCGACGCCCGCGGCGCCCACCACCAGCGCGACTCGCGCGATCGGCTCCGACGTGCACTCGTCGACCAGCGATTGCAGCTGCGCGAGCTCGCGCGTGCGCCCCACGAGCGGCCAGCCCGCGCCGGCGGGACCACGGAGCGGTAGCCGCCCCAAGAGCGAGACGTCGGGGACGTCCGCGGGCCCGAAGTCGCGGCGCCCGTTCAGGCAGCGCCCCTCGACGACGAACCGGTCGTCGAGCAGGGCCGCGGTGACCTCGTCGATCGCGATGAGCTCGGGTGCGGTCGCGAGGGAGAGCGCACGGTCCAGTACGTCGCCGTGGACACGCCCGTCGGCGTCGAGCTCCAGCCATCCCGAGGCGGCGCCGATGGCGGCCTCGGGCATGCCGTCGGAAAGCGCGAGCGCGAGGTGCGCGGCCTGGATGGCCTGGTCGTGGGGAGCTCCGAGGCGGCTCACGGCCGCGACGAGGAAGCCTCCCTCCGCGAAGGCGGTGAGCCCGAGCGGAGCGAGGGCCGCCTCCGCGCGGAACTTGTCGCCTGCCTCGGCCTGGACGGCGACCACCGACGCGACCACGCGCTCGCGCGGCGAGAGTGTCGCCAGGGCGGGCGGGATCGTCGAGCTTCGCGAGCGCTCGGGGAGGTTGGGCAGGATCGTGGCGATCGCCTCGTGGACCGCGTCGCCGTCCTTGGGCCGCGCGGCCGCGGAGCGGCTCATCATGCGGAACAAGACCTCGTCCACTTCGGGAGGGACGCCCGGCGCCACGCTCGCGAGGCGCGGCGGGTCGTGCTCGAGCAGCTTCGCCAGCACACCGGCGACGCTGTCGGCGACGTACGGCGGCGTGCCAGCCACGGCAGCGAACAGGACGCAGCCGAGGGCGAACACGTCGGTCCGGGGGTCGAGCGGCTTCTCGCCGCGCGCCTGCTCGGGCGACATGTAGCCCGGCGTGCCGA
>DATIQP010000687.1:0-5232 GCA_035470765.1 Polyangiaceae bacterium
CCGAGGGCGGCGGACACGAGCGCCGCGCTCAGCGCGAACAGGTCCGCCCGCGCGTCGGCCGCCTCGCCGCGGGCGAGCTCCGGAGCCGCGAAGGCGAGGGTCCCGGCGAACGCCCCTCCCGCCGGGGCCGGCCACTCGCGGCCGCGGGCCAGGCCGAAGTCGATGATCCACGCCCGGTCGAAGGTAGCGGAAAGAAGGACGTTGGCCGGGCTCAGGTCGGCGTGGACGAGGCCGAGTGGGCCCGCCTCGTCGGCGGCCTCGTGCACCGTCTGGAGCGCCGCAAACGCCGCGCGCGCCGCCGTGGCCAGGCGGTCGGGGGCCAGCGAGCGCAGGGTCTCCGTGCCGACGCGCTGCATCACCACGAACGGCCCGCGCTCGTCGCTCCCCGCGTGCACCAGCCGTGGCGCGCCGCGGCCGGCGAGCCGCCCGAGGATCTCGGCTTCCCGGACGATTTGTGCGCGCGCGGCCTCGTGCTCGACCGCCGCCAGCCTCGTACGCTTGCAGACGAGCGGCGCCCCTCCGCCGCCCGAGCCCGAAGCGGCCACCTCGAAGGTGACGAACGCGCGGCCGACCTCGAGCGTGGGGCCGGCTGCGTAGCCGGTCGGAGCGTGCTCGTCGCGCATTCGGAGCGTGTAGCACGGCGGAAGGCTGCTCGTGGTAGCTTGAAAGGCCGGACCATGTTGCGGCGGTTGCTTCTGACGGTCGCGGTGTGCGCTCTCGGCTGCGGGATGTCGGCCGCCACCGCCGACGGCGGCATCGGCGACGCCGGCGACGAGCCGCCGAGCACCACCACCAGCGCGGTGCAGGTGATCGTCGAGCCGAGCGACAACGCGGCTGCCCTGCTCTCCGCGGTCCAGAACGCGCAGACGTCGATCCACGTGACGATGTACCTGCTCACGAACAACCAGTTCATCAACACCCTCATCGCGAAGAAGAACGCGGGGCTCGACGTGCAGGTCGTCCTCAACCAAACATTCCCCACCCCGACGAGCCCGAACAACGACGCCGTCTTCGCGCAGCTGCAGGGCGCGGGTGTGGACGTGGTGTGGGCCAGCTCGGCGTTCAACTTCACGCACGCGAAGTGCGTCATCGTCGACGCGACCACGGCCTGGATCATGACGATGAACGTCACGTTCTCGTCGCCGTCGCAGAACCGGGAGTATCTCGCGATCGACACGGATCCGGACGACGTGGCGGAGGCGGAGGCCGTGTTTCAGGCCGATCACGCCCTGACGACCGCCAACGTCGTGGGCAAGCTGCTCGTGGCGCCCGTCAACGCGCGAGGCGGCGTGCTCGGCCTCGTGCAGAACGCCGCGAGCAAGCTCGACCTCGAGGGCGAGTCGCTCAGCGACGCGACGCTCGTCCCCTCCCTCGTCGACGCCAAGAACCGCGGCGTCGCCGTGCGCGTCGTGCTCTCGGATTCGACGCCGTCCAACGCGATGGCGACCGCGGTGCAGACCCTCCAGGCCAGCGGCATCCCAGTCAACAAGGTCTCGACGCCCTACATCCATTCCAAGGCCATCGTCGCCGACGACGCCCTCGCGTACGTCGGCTCGGCCAACTTCACGCAGAACTCGCTCGACTCCAACCGCGAGATCGGTCTGGTCATCAGCAACCCCAGCGAGGTCGCGAAGGTCGAGGCCGCGATCGACGCCGACTTCACGGCCGGCGTCACCTACTGACGGCGTGCTAGCGTCCGGGCCGTGGCCGGCATCGCGTTCTTGTTGCTCGGCGCGGCCGTCGCCGCGCTCGCCGTCGCCGCCAAGGCGTGGGCGGCGCTGTGGCCCGCTTCCGTGGCGGCCGGGGTTGGCGCGCTCTACCTGACGCACGCCGCCGGCGGCGAGCGGCTGCGGGAGGCGGTCCCGCGGGCGTTCGGCAAGCGCGGCGACGGTACGCAGCGCATCGTCGCATGGATCCCCTGGGGCCCGTACCTCGCGTACACCTGGCTGCTCCACGAAATCACGAGATGGTTCCTGCGCGAGGCCGCCGCCAACGAGGTCGCGCCGGGCCTGTGGGTGGGGCGCCGGCCGACCGCGCGAGAGCTGCCGAGCGATTGCCGCCTCGTGGTCGACCTCTGCGCCGAGCTGCCGGCTTCCCGCGGCGTCGCTTCGGCGCGAGGCTACCTCTGCTTGCCCGCGCTCGACGCCTCCGCGCCGACGCCCAGCCAGATCGACGTCGCGGTGAAGGCGATCGAATCGTGCGGCGGCGCGGCGCTCGTCCACTGCGCCTTCGGGCACGGCCGCTCGGCCACCATCGCCGCCGCCGTGCTGCTCAGCCGCCGCGAGGCCACGCTCGAGGACGTCATCGACAAGCTCCGCGTTGCGCGCCCGCGGATCAGCCTCTCCTGGGGCCAGCGGCGCGCCCTCGCCGCCTACGCGCAGCGTTTCTTGTCGACGTCAGCGCCGCCCGCGTGATCCGTCCGTTGGCTTTCGGCACGGGCTTCGCTATGCTCCGGGCCGTTTCGGTGGCCGTAGCTCAGTTTGGTAGAGCGCTGGATTGTGGCTCCAGCTGTCGCGGGTTCGATCCCCGTCGGTCACCCCCACTCACTCCTCAGGCCGTTTTCCAGTGCGCGCGGGCCTCCCGAACGGCCCGCTCGATGTCCGGGCTTTCGGGGTCGCTCGGCACCTCGAACGTCCTTCCCTCGAGCGCCGCGGCCATCGCGTCCCCCAGCCCGGCCTCGAGCGCGACCAGGTCGTAGCCGCCCTCGAGCACGAGCCCGAGCCGGCCTTTGGCCGAGCGGCGCGCCTGCTCGGCGAGCCTCTGCGTCATGTAACCGAACCCCTCCGGCGACGCGTTCATCTCGGCGAGCGGGTCGCGCGCCGACGCGTCGAAGCCCGCGCTCACGAGCAAGAGCTCGGGCGCGTACTGCTCGAGCACCGGCGCGACGATGCGATCGAACGCCGCCCGATAGACCGAGTCGCCGCCGCCGGCGGTCAGCGGGACGTTGACCGTGAAGCCGGTGCCCTCGCCGGTGCCGACCTCGTTGGCCGCGCCGGTGCCCGGGTAGAAGGGGTACTGGTGCAGCGAGACGTACAGGACGTTGGGGTCCCGATAGAACATCTCCTGCGTGCCGTTGCCGTGGTGCACGTCGAAGTCGACGATGGCGACGCGCCCCACGCCGAGCGCGCGAGCGTGCGCCGCGCCGACGGCGATGTTGTTGAGCAGGCAGAAGCCCATCGCCTGAGCAGGGCGGGCGTGGTGACCCGGCGGGCGAAGCATCGCGACCCCGACCGGTATGCTCGAGAGCATCCCCTCGACCATGGCCACGACCCCACCCGCGGCGCGCCTCGCGGCCGTCACGGTCTGTTCGCAATAGTACGTGTCCGGGTCGATATACCCCTTGCGGCCGCGCAGCTTCTCCAGGCCGTCCACGAAGGCGGGCGCGTGCACGCGGACCAGCTGCTCGCCGGTCGCCTCCCGGACGGCGACGCGCTGCCACGCCGCGCGGGCGTGCGAGGCGGCGGCTCGGGCGGCCGTGAGCCGCTCCGGCCTCTCGGGGTGGTAGCCGGTCGGCCGGTGCTGGTCGAAGCTCTCGTCGTCCACGAGCAGCGCCGGTGTGGCTCCCCGTTCTGGCGGGTTGTTGAGGGATTTCTCGGGCATTTGTGCGGCCTTTTGAGCCGTTCGATTGCGCATGTTGCCGAAGATCGCGGCCCGATGGTAGCGTCAGCCGGCGTTCGAGGTTTTTTTGCCGAGCTTTTGCGCGGCGGAGGAGCTCGAGCGGGGAGGCTCCTCGGTGTCGTCGAGGAGCGCGATAGCAGGCCCAAGGCCACGGGAGTTGCCCTTTCATGCGCAACAAGATCATCGCCGTCAACGTCCTCATCATCGCCATCGTCGGCTTCATGTCGTTCGTGCTGATGCGGTCGTCGATCATGAGCGCTGCGTCCAACACGCCGGCGCTGCTCGATGAAGCCAAGCACAACGCCCTCGGCGCCGGTGCGCGCTTGCAGCTCGACGGGCTCAAGGTCGAGCGGTGGCTGGCCGTGAAGGCCGCCGACCCTTCGGCGAGCGATGCCCTCAACAAGGCCGACCCGAAGGCCGCCGGCGCCGCCGCCACGGCTCTGTGCGACACGGTGGCCGCCGCGGCGAAGACGGCCCCCGAGTTCGACGGCCGCCTGCCGTCGCTCGTGCTCCTGACCAACGACAAAGGCATCACGCAGGGCCGCAACGGCTCCGAGCTGCGGCGCGGCGAGGACCTCGGCGCGACGTACCCGCTCTACAAGGCGGCCATCCAGAAGGGCGCCTCCGGCAGCGACGTTTGGGCCAACAAGGTGGATCAGGTGCTCGCGTCGTACGCCCCCGTGAAGAACGACAAGGGCCAGATCATCGGCGCGCTCATCGTCGGCATCCAGCTCAACGACGAGCTCGGCCGCGTGGCCGACGCGACGACGGGCCGCCCGCTCGTCCTCGTCGCGGCGGACAAGGAAGGCGTCGAGATCCTCGCGCGCTCGGCCGCCAGCACGAGCGCCCTCGACGACGCGGTCACCAAGAGCGCCAAGGACCACGGCGCGATGGAGGCCGTGCGCACGGTCCTCGACAAGGGTCACGTCGACGCGGCGCAGGCCGCCGACATGATCGTCGGCGCGGCGCCCCTCGAGGGCCTCGGCGACGGCAAGAGCAAGGCGATGGTCGCGTCGCAGCCGGGCGTGCTCATCGAGAACGCGGGCGCGCTCGCCACGCCGCTGCTGGGCATCACGGCGCTCGGCATCGTGCTCGTCGTCATCGGCGGCTGGCTCCTCGGCAGCTACATCTCGTCGCCGATCGCGCGCCTGGAGGAAGGCCTGCTGGCCATCATCAACGGGCAGACGGACAAGCGCTTCCAGCTCGAGCACGCTGAGCTCGGCGGCCTCGCGTTTCGCATCGATCAGCTCCTCAACCAGCTCCTCGGCGTCGAGGAGGACACGACCGACGAAGAGGGGCGCATCTCGCGCGCGCCCTCGGCGGCCGCGATGGAGGCTGCGATGGGCGCGTCGAGCACGCCGGACCTCGACGTGGCCGCGGTGGCCAGCCTCGCGGCCGAGCCTGCCGCGCAGTACTACGCGCGCATCTTCCGCGAATACATCGCGGCCAAGCAGGCGCTCGGCCAGCAGACCGACCACATCAGCGAGCAGCAGTTCCAGCAGCGCATCCAGAGCATGGAGCAGGAGACCGCGCAGCGGCAGGGCAAGCCCGTTCGCTACAAGGTCCAGACGAGCGGCAACGACGTCGTCCTGCTCGCCGTCCCGCTCGCCTAGG
>DATIQP010000688.1:0-5044 GCA_035470765.1 Polyangiaceae bacterium
GCGAGCCTGGCACGCACGAGCGCGAGATCGGTCTCTGCGAGCGTGTTGCGGCGCACGAGCTCGCGCGCCAGGACCACCATCGTCCTCGCGCGCTTCGGATCGACGCCCAGCTCCTCGAACTGCCACGACGCCATCTGCGCGACGCGCTCGGCCGACGGAAACGCGCGGAGCTCGTCGCCGACCCGCGGCCCGTACTTGCGGACGACGCGACCCCACTGCTGCATCGCCTCGCGCGTCGTCACGCGCTGCTGAAGCACGGCGACTGCGGCGAGGTCGAAGCGCCACGGCACGCGGACGAGGCGCATTCCATGGTTCGCGCGGTGCAGCCGCGCGAGGAGCGGTGACTGGGGTACGAACCCGCCGTGACCGTCGTCCTGCGCGAGCGCGGAGGCGAAGTCCGCCAGCGCCTCGTTCGCTCGCGCGCCCTCGGCGTCGAGCGTCAAGCCGTCCTGCTCGGCGCGGATCTCGACGACGCACGGGCCGTCCGCCGTGTCGAAGGCCTTGCGCAAGAGGCCGCGCTCTCGGCCCACGGTCGGGTCGAACGCGCCGAAGCGCTGGATGCCGAAGCTGAGGTCGATGTCGAAGGGTCGAACCTGGACCCGCCGGGTCGCCACGCTCACGTCCTCACCACGACGGTGATCCTTGCACGTCCGGAGGCGCCCCGCGTTACATTCGGGCGGTGGCCCAGCCGACGAAACAGGAGCTCAAGCAGGAGCTCGCCCTCGCGCTGACGGAGGAGCTCGAGACGGTGGAGCGCGCGCACAAGGCCACGCTGGCCGCCGCGACGCACGAGGAGGCCAAACCCGAGAACGACAAGGACACGCGCGCGCTCGAGCAGTCGTACCTCGCGCGGGGCCAGGCGCTGCGCGCGACCGAGCTGCGTGCCGCGGTGGCCGACGTCACCGCGATGCCGCTGCGCGCCTTCGGCGAGGACGCCCCCGCGGCGCTCGGCGCGCTCGTCGAGGCGAGCGAGGACGAGGAGCGGCGGCTCTTCTTCATCGCGCCGCACGGGGGCGGCGCGCGCCTCGCGAACGGCACGGTCCAGGTCGTCACGCCGGAGGCTCCCCTCGGGCGCGCGCTCCTCGGCAAGCGCGTCGGCGACGAGTGCGAGGTCAAGCTCGCCGGCAAGACGCGCACGCTCGCCATCGAGCGCATCGAATAGCTCGCCCGACCAAGCCCACTCGCAGCCGTCTGCGCGGTGGACTACTCCTTCGGGTACGCCTCGAGCCACTGGAGCAGCACGTCGAAGGGCTGCGGTCCGCTCGGCGGCGTGGGCACGACGCCCGGCTTCAACCAGCCGTAAGCTCCGCGAGCCCGGAGCTCGTCGAGGTCCTGGGTCTCGATGGTCCCGCGCTCCGCGCGCACGTCGAGCGTGACGACGACGCCGGGCAGGCCTCCCGGGTAGCGGCGACCGACGAGGCGGAGCACGTCGTTGGACGTCCACGTGCGCGCCTCGAAGCTCCAGTCGTGCGGCGGCGCGAAGAGCTCGGCCTCCGGGGACGCGCGGCGCAGCGTGCCGGCGATGATCCAGTGCGACATCTTCGCCTCGTGCGCGTCCACGATCCATACGTGCGCGCCGTCGGGGCTGGTGGTCCTCGTCCAGAAACCGTCGGTATCGTCCGGGCCCATGCCAGAGATGGTACAGCGCGCGCTGCCCCAACGCGCACAGGATTGTTCGCCTGGTCGTGCACGACCTGCACGCGGCGTGCATCGCGCGCGCGCCCGGGCGGAACGCGTGTTGCTTGACGGTGCTGCATGAAACCACGCGATCGCAACGCCTCGTCGCTCGTGCTGTTCGCCGCGCTCGTGCTCGCCTTCGGCGCGTGCAGCAAGCGCACGGAGCCGGTCACGATCACCTCGGCCGTGCTCGATGCGGGCTCGGGCAGCTTCGATCCGCTGCTGCTCGCGCCGTTCCAGCCCGTCCCGGAGACCGCGGAGGCGCCGAAGAATCCCGTCACGCCCGAGAAGGTCACGCTCGGTCGCATGCTCTACTTCGACCCGCGACTCTCGAAGAACCAGGACGTCTCGTGCGAGTCGTGCCACAAGCTGAGCGAGTACGGGGTCGACAACGAGCCCACCTCGACCGGGCACAAGGCGCAGCACGGCACGCGCAACGCGCCGACCGTCTACAACGCCGCGCTCCACTTCCGGCAATTCTGGGACGGGCGCGCGCCGGACGTCGAAGCCCAGGCCACCGGCCCGATGATGAACCCGGTGGAGATGGCGATGCCCAACGAGACGCGCATCGTCGACACGATGCGTTCGATCCCGGGCTACGTCGAGGCGTTCAAGTCGGCGTTTCCGAACGACAAGGAGCCGGTGACGCTCGACAACGCCGCCAAGGCGATCGGCGCGTTCGAGCGCAAGCTCCTCACGCCGTCGCGGTGGGACGATTTCCTCAAGGGCAATCGCAATGCGCTGCGGCCCGACGAGATCGCCGGGCTCCGCAAGTTCATCGAGAGCGGCTGTCAGACGTGCCATTTCGGTCCGGGCATGGGCGGCGGGATGTTCCAGAAGCTCGGTCTGGTGATGCCCTGGCGCGACTCCCGCGATCTCGGACGCTTCGAGCTCACGAAGCAGGACTCGGATCGGATGATCTTCAAGGTGCCGAGCCTGCGCAACGTCGCGAAGACGGCGCCCTACTTCCACGACGGCTCGGTGCGCACGCTCGACGAGGCGGTGCGGTTGATGGGCCGCCATCAGCTCGGCAAGGAGCTCTCCGACGCGGACGTCCACTCGATCGTCACGTTCCTGAACACGCTCACCGGGGCGCTGCCGCAGGAGCTCATCAAGCCGCCGCAGCTTCCGCCGAGCACGCCGTCGACGCCGAAGCCCGAGCCCGACTGAGCCGCGCGCGTCCGATCTCGGGCGGAGTGCGGTAGGCTCGGCCCCCATGAAGCTCTCCCTCGCCGTCTCCGCCGCCGTGCTCCTCGTGTCCTGCAAGGGCTCGGGCGACGGCGCGGCCGAGGCCGCGGCCCCCAGCGCGCAGCCGAGCTCCGCGCCCACGATCACCGCGGAGCTCGTCACGCGCGGCAAGTGGTGGACCGTCGCGTCCAAGAGCCGGGTCTACACCGAAGACCGCCGCATCGACGCCGACAACGCGCTGCGCGTGCTCCCGCCGGTGCCGCGAGAGCAGGTGCGCACCACGCTCGAGGACATGGCCAAGCAGTCGCCCGACGCCGCGGGCCTGCGCGCAGCGTCCATGCTCGCGCGCGAGGGGCAGTCGCGCGTCGAGGACACCCACGATCCGGCTCCCAAGGCGGCGATGGCGCAGACGGGCTACATCGTCTTGCACGGCCTCATCGCGGAGGCGTGCGAGCAGCACAAGGACGCGGCCTCGCTCGCCGCGCTCCTCGCCGCGATCCGCGAGATGCCGCTGCCTCATGTCGAGAAGAGCAACGGACTGCCCGAGCGTGGCGTCCTCGAGCAGGAGATGCGGATGGCGCTCGACGACAAGACGATGCACGCGCTCTTGTCGAACGCGCCCGGCCCGAAGAAGAACTTCTGAAGTGCCGCGCAAGCCGTGCGGCGCGGCTCGCAAGCACCGCGCTGCCGTCGCGGGTCGCGCTGGCGGCTCGACCGGCGCTCGCTGGAACGGCCGTTGCGTGCCGGTGGGCATGAACCTCACGCCCACCAAGACCAGCCTCCCCCAGCCCCCGATCGGAAGGCCCAGCGGCGACTTCGCGAGAGCCGCGTCCGACGTCGCGCGAATGCTCGAACGCGAGGGCAACGTGACCAGCGTCTTCGGCGCCCCGGTGAAGCTCGACAACAAGACCGTCATCCCGGTTGCGTTCGTCAACGTCGGCTCGGGCGGCGGGGGCATCTTCGTGCCGGCAGCGCAACGGTTCCTTGACCGCATTCGAAGGCTCTTGCCGGCCCGGCTGGGCGCCGGTGGCGGCGGCTTCGGCATCCACGTGCGGCCGATCGGCTATCTGCACGAGGAGGACGGCCACGTCGTGTTCACCCGCATCGACGTGAACGAACGGCCGGCGGCCCACTGACGGTCGGGCTTGCCACGAGGCCCGCGGCCTGTGATCGTCAGGCCCAGCATGCCGACCTACCTGTTCGAAACGGAAGAGCACGCCGCGCTGCGCGCGCAGGCGCGCAAATTCGCCGAGCGCGCGATCGCCCCGAACGCTCACGCCTGGGAAGAACAGGAGGAGTTCCCGCGCGAGCTCTACTCCGAGCTCGCGAAGGCCGGGCTGCACGCGCTCGGCTATCCCGAGAACGTCGGCGGCGCCGGCGGTGACATCACCCACGTCCTCTGCGCGAGCGAGGAGCTCGTCCTCGCCGGCAAGTCGGTCGGCACCGTCGTTGGCCTCGGCAGCCACGGCATCGCGCTGCCTCCGATCGTGCGCTTCGGCACGCCCGAGCAGATCGACCGCTTCGTGAAGCCCACCCTCGCCGGCGAGAAGATCGCCGCGCTCGCCATCACCGAGCCGGGCGGCGGGTCCGACGTCGCCAACCTCAAGACGCGCGCCGTGCGCGACGGCGACCACTACGTGCTCGACGGGGCCAAGACGTTCATCACCTCCGGCGTCCGCGCGGATCTCGTCACCGTCGCCGTGCGCACCGGCGGCCCGGCCCACGGCGGCATCTCCATGATTGTCGTGGAGCGCGGCACCCCGGGCTTCACCGTATCGAAGAAGCTGAAGAAGACGGGCTGGTGGGCGAGCGACACCGCCGAGCTGTCCTTCGAGTCGTGCCGCGTGCCCGCGGCGAACCTCATCGGCGAGGAGAACTCGGGCTTCTACGCCATCATGGCGAACTTCGTCACCGAGCGGCTGTTCCTCGCCGGTCAGTGCGTCGCCATCGCCGAGCTGGCCTACCGCGAGTCGGTCGCGTACGCGCGCGAGCGGAGCGCGTTCGGCAAGACGCTGACGGGGTTCCAGGTCATTCGCCACAATCTCGCCGACATGGCCACGCGCATCGCCGCCGCGCGCGCGCTCACCGGCGAGGTGGCGACGCGCTTCGTCCGGGGCGATGCGGCGCCGCAGCTCGCGGCCATGGCGAAGAACACGGGCACGGACATGCTGTCGTTCGT
>DATIQP010000689.1:0-18689 GCA_035470765.1 Polyangiaceae bacterium
GCGCTCGTCGAGCAGGCCGAGGCGTAGTCAGAAGGTCACGCGGACGCCGAGGCGCGGGCCCCCGACGAGGGAGAACGTCGGCGTCACCCGGACGGGCCTCTTCACGTCGTGGCGGATCATCCCCACGCCGAACAGCGTCGCGCCGACGAGCTGCAGGCCTCCCGCAAAGGCCAACGGCAGATCCACCGCGAACGCCGTGCAGTCCGGGCTCTCGACGCCGAGCGGGCAACGGTACGGGTTGGCCATGTCGTAGCCGAAGCCGATCCACGGCCCAGCGAGCGGCACCAGGACCACCGGCGAGATGCCGCCGAAGCCGCCGGCGAGCGCGACGAGGAAGCTCAGGACGTAGCCCGAGCCGAAGATGGCCGCCCCCGAGATGGCGAGCGCGAGGCGCGGCTTGCGCACGACTCGCACGCCGCCGATCGAGTCCACCGCCGCTGCCGGAGGGCCGCCCTCCGCGCGCACGGCGCTCGTACACAGCACGATCGCGATCGCCGCGCAGCTCGGTCTCATCGCTCTCACGCCTCGAGAGTAGCGCGCGCGGCCGCGCATTGGCGCGCTAGGAAGATCCGTGGGCGAGCCGGTACGAGTACGCGCTCACGATCGCCAGCGCGATCAGGAGCATCACGAGCGCGACGGGAATCGCGGCCGCGCCCAGCAAGGCCGCCGCCGCCAGCATCGCGACGCCCGACGCGACCATCACCCCGCCGCCGAAGCGGTGCGTGCGCGCCCAGTTCTCGTCCGAAGCGAGCGTCCATGGCAGGCGGATGCCGACGAAGCGGTTGCGGCGCAGCCGAGGGAAGATCAGCCCCATCACGATCTGGAAGACGCCGAGCAGCACCGCGAGCCCGCCGCCGAGCTCGCCCGTCCCCCCGAGCACCGTGCGCAGCACGAGCACGTGGAGCCCCACGAGGAACAGGGACACTGCGGCCGCCGCGACCGAGAGCGCCCGCCCGCGCGTCGCCCGAGAGAGCGCCCAGCTCGCCGCCGCGACCGCCGGCGCGAACCACGCGCCGAACGCGCGCGACGACCAGCCGTCGACGCGCCCGTGGAGATCGAAGTGCGTCGGCATGGGATCCGGCAGGTGCGGGTAGACGATCAGCGTCGCGCCGGAGACCGCGACGAGCGCGGCGAGCGCGATCAGGTCCAGGGCTCGAGGCTTGTTCACGACGACCTCGCTTTCCGGGCGCGCGCAGGCGCCGCGAGATCCATGAGCTCGGCGGCGAGCTCTTCGATCACGTTGGCCTGCAGGGTGTAGACGATGCTCGTCCCCCGGCGCTCCGAGCGGACCAGGCCGGCGGCGCGCAGCACCTTGAAGTGGTGCGACAGCGTCGGTTTCGAGAGGTGGAACTCGTCGGCGATCTCGCCGGCGGTGAGCGAGCCCGCGCGCAGCTTCTTCAAGATGGCGCGGCGGGTGGGGTCACCGAGGGCTTCGAAGGGGGAGGACATGTTCGATGGGAATCAAATTAGATACTCATCGAACATTGTCAACCCCGATGCGACGGCGTCAGTCGCCCGCGTCGCCTGCGTCGAGCGAGCCGGCTTCTTGCGAACCGCCGTCGCCCGCGTCGGTCGCGGCATCGTCGCCAGCGTCCGTCGCCGCGTCGTCTCCGGCGTCGAGGCCGCACGGCGCGGGCGCCCCGGCCTCGTCGGCGAAGCCTTGCGCGGCGACGCACCCGAGGTCGAGGCTCGAGGAGAGCTTCACGAAGACGCCGCAGGTGTGATCCGCGCGGCAGCAGCCCTGCAGGTCGCCCGGGTAGAGCGAGCTCGGCGAGGGATACGTCGGGCACGTCTCGTCGGAGACGCCTTGGTTGATGAGCGACGTGCAGCCGCTCGGCGTGGGGACGAAGCTCGCCGCGGGCGAGAGGTCCAGCCCGCAGGCACCGTCCGCCGCGCAGCACGCCGGGAGCGTCGCCACGCCGCGGAAGTCCGCAGGGTCGCACGTGGCGCTGCCGCAGGTGACGGGCCCCGCCTCGACGCCCGCGTCGTACGCCGGCGGCGCGCTGCCGTCCGGGATCGCGCTGGAGGTCGCGTCGTTGCACGCGCCGAGCGCCGCGCCCACCGCGACCGCGACGCCGGCGAGGGAGTACGCGGTCTTCATTGAGCCACTCCCGCGCTCGAGCCTTCGCCGCCGAAGCGTGGCCAGCCGCTCGCCGCGAGGCTGCTCCCGGCGTAGTAGAAGACGAGACCGCCCGAGTTGACCGCAGCGACGTGGCCGGTCGACAGGAAGAGCGGCGAGCCGGTGGGGGTCCCGCTCGCTCCCGCGGCCGGCTTGCTCCACTGCACCGCGCCGTCCGACGCGCGGACGGCTCGCAGCGCGTTGCCGGTCATCAGGTAGAGGTTGCCGTCGGCGCCGATCGCGGGCGGCCCCTCGCAGTTCTCGTACAGCGCGTAGCGCCACTTCATGTCGCCGGCTGCCGCGTCGAGCGCGACGAGGCTCTGGTCGGGGTTGGTGCCGCACACGTAGACGGTGCCGTCCGGGCCCACCACGGGCGACGAGGGCTGATCGCTCCAGAGCGCGTGGCGCTTCCACTTCACCGATCCGTCGGGCCTCACCGCGACGATCTTCACGTCGCCGTCGTACACCGACACGTAGACGGTGCCGTCCGCGGCGATGGCGGCGCCGCTGGTCGCGGTCTGCGGGATCGGCGTGGACCACTTCGGCGCGCCCGCCGCCGGGTCGAGCGCCACCAGCGCCGACTCGGTCGGGGCGTAGAGGGTGCCGTCCTTGCCCACCGACACGGACCACGCGGTGGGCCCCACGGGCGTGCTCCACTTCACGTTGCCGTTGGTCGTGTCGAGCGACGCGACGAGCCCGCCGGCCGTGACGTAGAGCTTGTCGGCCGCCGGCGTCGCGAGGCTGCGCGCGTACTGGAGCGAGGTCGTCCACTTCGGGGCGCCGGCCGACGTCAGCGCGTAGACGCCGCCGTTGAAGTCGCTCGCGAAGATCGTCCCGTCCGCGGCGCAGACCACGTTCTCCATGAAGCCCGTGCCGGTGTACGTCCACACCGGCGGACCGACGGCCTTCACCGCCTGGATGTCGTTGTTCGTCGCGACGTAGACGGTGTCGTTGGGTCCGAGCGCCAGGTTGGCGTTGGACTGCGCGGTCTTGACACCTCCGGTCTTGGCCGCGACCGGCGGCGTGTCGGTGCTCTGCGCGAGGATCTTGTCGTAGCTGTAGAGCGGCACGGAGTACTGCAGGTCGAGCAGCTTGCTCGTGCTGATCCCGGCGCTCAGATCGAAGCCTGCGTGCAGCACCCAGAGCGGATCGTGCAAGAAGTCGACGTCGTACTCGATGTAGCCCTCCAGGTTGATGAAGGGCCCGGCGACGTCGTACACGAGCAGCGTGAGCTGAGGCCCGCCGTAGCCCTTGAGCTGCGCCGTCGCGACCGGCTCGGGCCACTGCACGTCGAACGACTCGCTGTGGCCGCTGAACGGGCTGAAGCTCTTGCTCGCGCCGTCGAAGGCGAAGCCGCCGTACGCGTCGAGCGAGCTCGTGATGCCGGCGGTGACGCCCGCCGTGACCTGGCCGTTCGCGCCGACGCTGATGGAGAGCTCCGGCGTGATCTCGAGCGGCACGGGGCCGAGCTGGACGTCGAACGTGCCGAGCTCGATCTCGAAGATGGGGATCTCCACGCCGATGCCGATCGTCGCCGCACCGGTGACGTCGAGGGATCCGGTCACGTTCGCGCCGACCTTGAAATAGACGTCGGGCAGGTGCTTGAGCGAGAAGTGCGTGTGCAGGTCCATCGTCGGCGCGAAGCAAAGCTCGCCGCCGACGGTCAGCGCGAGCCCTGCCACGCCCTTCTGCGCGGGCAAGGTGGCCGTCAGCGAGTTGCAGACGCGCACGTCGGCGAGGCCCGCGTCGAGCGCGGTGATCTTCGTGATGTCCGCGGGGGTGAACGTCCGCGAGAAGTCGATGACGCCTTCCTGGATCATCTCCTGGAGCGACGCGGGGCTCGTCGTCACGGTCGTCCCGTCGGTCGTCGCGACGCGCCCGTAGAAACCGTGCGGGGCGGAGGCGCTCTTCGGCAGCACGATGAGGTCGCCCACCTGCCAGCTGCTCGTCTCGGCGGTCGCGTGCGAGAAGGTGAGCGTGCCCGCGCCGGACGCGTCGCGCGTCACGGTGGAGAGCGCGCTCGTGGTGTCGGGGCTCGCGACCTTGGTCTCGGGCGCTATCTTCGGGAGGACCTGGCCGTAGCTCACCTGCACCGTCGCGCCGGCGTCCGGCGGGAGCGTCACGGTCCGCGTGGTCTGGTCGGGCGCGTAGCCGGTGCCGTCCTGCTTCGTAACGTCCGCCACCGCTGCCGCGAAGACCGAGTAGGTGCCCGGCGCGAGCGCCACGTCCGCGCTGGCGGTCAGCTTGTGCTCGACGCCCGGCGCCGAGACGACGACGAACGCGGTCTGCCCCTCCGGTAGACCGGTGACGACGACGCGCAAGACGCCCGACGCGGGGCCCGCGTCCGGCGTCACGCTGGACGAGGAGCTGCACGCCCCCATCGCCACGACTACGAGGACGAACGAGAGGATGGGGAAGAGCGCCACGAGGGCGCGACCAAGACCACGTCGGCGCGCGACCTGGGGCGGATCGAAGGATGAGCTACACATGGATCGCCCCTTTTACATCGACTGCACGAGGGATTGACAGCGATTCTGCAGCGCGGGCGAAGCTCGAGGGCCTGCCGCCCACGTTCGTCTCCTACGGCGAGTGCGCGCTCGCGGGCGTGAGCGTGACGCGGCCGCCGATTTTCACCCGAGCGGGCTGGCCTCGCTCCGGGCCGTTGTCCACTTCGTCGAGGAGCAGCGGGTCACGCCCTGACGAGCTTGGCGAAGGCGGCGCGATCGCGCTCGCCGAGCGAGCCGAGGATGCCCTCGGCCACGGCGTTCATGGTCACGGTCGCGTCCTTCACCAGGGCGCGGCCGCTCCGCGTGAGCGCCGCGAAGGTGGCGCGCGCGTCGTGGCCGCCCTCCTCTCGCGTGACGATGCCGCGACGCTCGAGCGGGGCGAGCAAGCGGGTGACGCCCGAGGGGCTGAGGGCGAGGCGCTGCGCGAGGTCGACGCGGCGCAGCCGGCCGCCGGGGGCCTCGGCGATGTGGTGGAGGGCGGCGAAGTCGGAAAGGCCGATGCCGTGCACCGCGCCGAGCTCGGCGTCGGCTCGGGCCTCCCAGAGGGCGACGGCGCGGCGGATTCCCAGAAACTCTCGAAGGGCACTCATGGCGAAGAAGCTAGCCCTGATACGTGCGTAGTCAAGTATCAGTCATGCACCACTCCCCCTTTTCGGGGCCGGGCGCCCCGCGCGCACGCCCACCGTCCTCGCGGCCCTTCACGCGGCCCTCGCGAGCGGACGCGGGTGGGGCCTCGCCGCACCACGCGAATTCCCGCGGGAATCAGGGCGCGCCGAGGGGCACGGCCGTTGCTTGAGGCCGGGCATGGGCTTCGTATCGGCTTCTCGCCGCGGGATCGTCCTCGTCGTTGCGGTCGCGTTCGCGATCTCGTGCTCGGTCTTGGGATGCAGCAGCGGTCCCGAGCCCCTCGGCCAGAACGAGGCGGCGCTCTTCGGCAACGACCAGTCCGCGTACGACTTCTTCGTCGGCAAGGGCCTCACGAGCTTCCAGGCCGCCGGCATCGTCGGCAACCTCGATCAAGAATCGGGCGTGAGCCCGACGGCCGTGCAGCAAGGCGGGCCCGGGCGCGGCATCGCGCAGTGGTCGACCGGCGGCCGCTGGGACACCGACAGCGGCGACAACGCGGTCTGGTACGCGGGCAAGCAGGGGTTGTCCGTCTGGTCGCTGCAGCTGCAGCTCGAGTTCATCTGGTACGAGCTGCAGAACATCTCGTACTACGGCCTCGCCGCGCTCAAGGCGACGACGAACGTCACCGACGCCACCGTCGCGTTCGAGACCGACTTCGAGGGCTGCGGCACCTGCCTGCAATCGACGCGCGTCTCCTACGCGAAGTCGGTGCTGGCCGCGTACGGCTCGGCGGCGTACGGCGCGCAGTTCGTCAGCCAGAGCTTCCCGCTCGCGAGCACCACGCTGACGATGGTCGCGGGCGAGGTCATCCCCTCGTACATCGAGCTCAAGAACACCGGCACCAAGACCTGGGACTCGAACACCCGCATCGGCACGACGCAGCCGCGCGATCGCACGAGCGCCTTCGCCGACGAGACCTGGCTCGCCCCGAATCGACCTGCCGCGGTCAAGGGCACCGTCGCCCCCGGCGCAACCTACAAGTTCACCTTCGACCTCGCCGCGCCGAACGAGCCCGGCACCTACGACGAGTTCTTCGGCGTGGTCGAGGAGAGCGTCGCGTGGTTCAGCGATCCCGGCCAGGGCGGGCCGGTAGACAACGATCTCGAGGTGAAGATCGTGGTCGTACCGAACGACGGCGGCGTCGTCCCTCCCACCGGCGATGCCGGCAAGGTGGTGAGCGGCGACGCAGGCAAGAGCGACGCGGGAGCGATCAAGGGCGACGGCGGTTGGTCGGACCCTCCGGGCCAGTACGGCGGCTGCGACGTCGGCCGGACGCCCAGCGCGCCGTCGCCGCGCGCGGGCTTCTTCGGCTTGCTGCTCGCGCTCGGACTCTTCGCGCGGTCGCGGCAGCGCGCGCCGGGCGGTTCATCCGCGTAGATGAGGCCAGAGGCCCGGGTCGGCATCCGGCACCGGCGTACCGGGCAAGAGAGCCCGCGGTTGGTGCCGTCTTTGCTTCGCGTTCCTTCATGTCTGGAAACGCGCTGGTCATTTCGGGCGGCACCGCAAAGGGCGCGTACGCGGCCGGCCTCATCCACGAACTGTTCTCGCGCCACGAAGAGCTGCGCAAGCACGTCCGCTATTTCTCCGGAACGAGCACGGGCGCGCTGATCGTTCCCATGCTGGCGCTCTACTGCGCGACCGGCAAGCGCGACTACCTCGACCGCATCCCGACCCGCTACGAGGTCGATTCGGATGCCGTATGGCACGCCGAGCCCAGGACCTGGAAAGGCAAGCTCGTCGCGAGGCTCGTGCGCCGCCGCGTCGGCGCCACCGACCCCGCCAAGTTCGTCGGGCACCTGCTCGAAGAAGGCGCAGGCCTCGACACCGAGCCGCTGCATCGGATGATCGAGCGCGAGTACGCCGATGGCTTGCTACGCGAGCTCTTCGACAACAAGGACGAGGTCGAGGCGATCGTCAATTGCGTGTCGGCGCAAACGGGGCGCGTCGAGATGTTCTCGTCGGCCGATCCCCAGATGACGCCGGCGATCTATCGAGCCGCGATCTACGCCTCGTGCTTGCAGCCGATCATCATGCCGCTAAGCGACGTCGAACATCCGCGCATCGGGCGGCAGCAGTACATGGACGGAGGCATCCGCGACGTCATCCCGATTCGCGCGGCGTGGAACGCCGGAGCCGACCGGGTCTTCGCCATCGCGCTGGCGGATCGCGAGACGGCGCCCACGGCGGAACGGTTCGAGGGCCCCGGCGGGCTTCCGAGGCTTCTTCTCCGCGTGCTCCTGGGTCTTCTCGATCAAGAGGTCGCCGACGACGACATCAACGAAGCCCGCTACATCGCCACGATCGGCCGGCTCGCGCGATTCGTCCCCAAGGAGAAGCTCGCCGCGGAGCTCTCGCTCATCGGCAGCGACGATCTCCCGAAGTTCCAGCGCGAGCGCCTCTTCGCCGATCTCTACGTGCACCGGCCCGAGGCCGCCCTCTCGAACAAGCTCACCTGGTCGAAAGCCCAGATGACGGGATGGATCGCCGAGGGCGCAGCCGCAGCCGACGGCGACGAGGGCCAACGCATCGACGCGTTCTTGATGGCGGCCTGAGAGGTCCCGGTGCAGGAGCGCTCCAACGTCGTCCTGGTCCCCATGCCCGACGTCAACGGCGCGAAGTACACGCTCTAGCTCGCCTCGCCGTCGCGGGCCGCGCACGCTCATCTACGAGACGAAGCGCTCACTTCACGTCGCGCGTGTCGTCGTGGATCTCGGCCTTGTAGATCTCGAGGCGCTTGCCGTCGCGGAGCAGAACGATCTTGTCGTTGTCCTGCCCCTCGTAGGTGCCGGAGATCACCTTGCCGGGCCCCGGGCCTCCGGGCGCCCACACGTGCACTCTGACGTGCGCGCCCGGCTGGAGGTGAGCGACGTCGTCCGGCGTAATGGGAGGGCTGGCGCAGCCGGCGAGGGCCGCGGCGACGGCCAGCGCGGCGGCGATGTTCCAACGAGACCCCACACTCCGGTGCTACAGGGTTCGGGGCCGGGTGTACAGGGTAAGGCCGGCCCCGATCATCCGGAGAGACCCTCGCATCATCCGAGGGGTCGCCGTCATCGCCGAGCGCGAGCGCTAGAAGGCGACCGGCGGCGCCGGATCAGCCCCGCGAGCGCCCCGAGCGCGACCCACGGGGCGAGCGTATTGCCGGCCCCGCCGGCGGTCGTGCATCCGCACCCGCCCGAGCCGCCCTCGCCGCCCGTTCCCCCGTCGCCACCGGGTGCCGCATCGCTACCGCTCGCCGCGTCGGAGCCGCCGGCGGCGTCGCCCGTCGTGCCCGCGTCGGTGCCACCACCGCCGAGCTCGTAGGCGCCGATGTCGATCGCTGCGCCGGCGACCGAGCGCGTCTCGGTGCTCGCGACGTCCACGTAGTCGTGGTCGGGCGCGAGCGACTGGTTGTTCAAGCCGCTCCCGGGCGCCGTTCCTTGATCGACGCACGGCGAGCCGGGGAGCAGGTGGTAGTCGTACGACGCCTGCGCAGCGAGCATCGGATCGCCCTTGCCGTCGTCCCAGTTGCTCGTGAGCGTTGCGCCGGCGAGCGAGGTGATGGTGCCCTTGCCGCGGAAGATGTCGTTCTCCAGGAGCGCGATGGTCCCGGCGGCGAGGTTCACGAACGTGCCGCTGCCGAGATCGTTCACGACGGTATTGTTCACGAAATAGAAGTGCTGGTCGGGGTTGCTCGTGCCCTCTTCGCCCGAGGTGACGATGGTCGGGTTCTGCGAGGTGGCAGACTGCTCGATCAGGTTGCCGATGACGTAGGACGTGCCGCCGTTCGGGATGTCGATCTCGTAGCTGGCGGTCGTGCCGGTCTCGTCGGTGATGCGGTTGTAGAGGACGAAATTCTCGTACGCGCGCGTCTTGACGAGGTGCCCGACCTTCGCGCCGTGCGAGTACGAGTAGCGCAGCGTGAAGCTCGCGTAGTGGTTCAAGTACATGTTGTGCGAGTACCCGTCGCCCGCGCCGTTGTTCGCGAACTCGGAGTACTCGATGAGGACGGTGCCGGTGCCGTCGGTGGGTGGCGCGCCGAGGATGCCGTCTTGATCGTCGTGGAGGTAGCAGTTGCGGACCGTGAGGTTCGTGCCCTGGTGGCGAATGCCGGCGCCGTTGTTGCCTGCGTTCGCCGAGATCGCCGCGCCCGAGAGCTCGAAATTCTCGATGGTCGCGTTCGGGGCGTAGACCGTGAAGATGCCCTTCTGCTGCGCCGGAGTGACGCCGGTGAGATCGATCTTCGCGCGGCCGCCGACGCCGCGCACCGTGAGGTTGTCGGTCGACCAGGCGCAGGTGTCGCCGTCGTAGTTGCCGGATGCGTCCACCTCGATGATGTCGCCGGGCTGCGCCGCCGCGATCGCCGCGCATGGCTTGGCGAAGGTCTTCCCCGGCCCGACCGTCAGCGTCGCGGCCGACGCGCTCTGGGAAACGAAGAAGGCGAGCGCGAAGATCCCTCGTCGAAAGCTCATGACCACGATGATGGCGTCACTGCCGCTCGTCTGGCAACTGTGGCGCCCGCGCGGAACCGTGTTCGTCTATCGGCGGATCCGCTTCGAGGTTGTGCCGTATTGCGTGATGCCCCGGCGCGTCGGGCGGGGTCCGCTAGACTCGCGGGCATGTACGAAAAACGTGGCACACGCTTGATCTCTCGACGTGCGTTCGCGCAGCGAATGGCCTCTCACCTCGCGGCCCTCGCGGTTCTCGTCGCGCTCTCGCTCGGCCTCGGCATCCTCGGCTACGCGCACTTCGAGAAGCTCGGGACGGCCGACGCGTTCCTGAACGCGTCGATGCTCCTCGGCGGCATGGGCCCGGTACACAACCCCACGACCGTGGGCGGCAAGCTCTTCGCCGGGCTCTACGCGCTCTATTGTGGCCTCGTGTTCATCGTCGCGATGGGCATCGTCCTGGCGCCGCTGCTCCACCGGTTGATGCACCACTTCCATTTTCCGGAGAAGGAGTGAAGGCGCTCGCCGTGGTCACGGCTGCGGGAGGCTGTTGTCGTCGAGCGGCTGGTTGAACGTGGCGGTGAGCTGCCGCATGAGGTCGATGTTGTCGACGAACTTGTCGAGCGTGGCCGGCGTGGTGCCCGCGTTGGGATCGAGCTGCGGGTGGCCTTGCGAGTCCAAGATGAGCTTGGGCGTTCCGTCGGGGTTGAGGACGGGCCCGCCGCTGGTATTGACGTAGGCCTGGTACGAGTAGAAGACGAGCTTGTTGCCCCACTCGAGCATGCGCGCGCCGATGCCCTTCTGGTGTACGTCGCCGAAGACGGTCTCGGTGCCGCTGGTGTGGGCGCGGTACGTGATGCCGGTCTTCGGGTTGTAGAATGCATACGTCTCGTTTGCGGGCCACGTGATCTGCTCGCCGGCGAGCGCGGTGATGCGCGCGTCGTCAATCCAGGCGCGCGACCACGTGGTGGGGAAGTAGATCGATCCCCACACCATCGCGTAGAGCTGCTCGTTGAAGGCGTAGTTCGGGTCGACGAGCTTCGAGGACGACGGGCGCGTCCACGCCTTGGTCACGTCGTGCCACGTCGGGTAGACGATGTCGCCGACCGGGGTCTGGTTCGGCACGGCCGGCGTCGTCACCCACGGCGCGTACGAGACGTAATCGCCCGTGAGGATGTTCGCGAAAATGCGGCGGACTTGCTCCGGGTAGACCGTCGCGAAGTTCACGTTCTTGTAGCGGCCGTCGGTGAAGTCTTCCTTCGAGTTCGAGATGAAGTCGTCGAAGGCCTCCGACAAGTAGTAGGTCGCCCAGATCTTGTCGTAGTACGCGCCGACCTGCGTCTGGTAGTCGGCCCACCAGTAGCCCTTGCCGTAATCGAAGTCGTTGTGGATGTAGCGGCCGGTGGTGCCGAGCGGGAGCTGGAAGTCGTACGCATTGCCCGGGTACGGCGCCGAGTCGACCATGAACAGATCGAGATCGAGGCCATCGGGCTGGATGCCCGCGCAGCTCGCCGACGTGCCGTCGCAGTACATGCCAGGATCCGGCCGCGTGAGGATGCGGCCGAACAAGTCGAGCGCCACGCTCGAGCCCATGGCGAGCGGCCCGTAGTTGCCGTCGTCGAGGAAGCCGGTCGACGGGTTCAGCGGATCACCATCCAGCACCGCGCCGAACGAGAAGGTCTTGGCGATCGCTTGGATGGTGTCGAGGTAGTGCTCTTGCGTGCGCTCGATGACCGCGTCGGAGTTGAAGTCGGTGCGGTTACGACGGAACGCGTCGAGGATGTAACGGTTCTCGTACGCGGCCTCGAGGAAGCGGATTTGCTCGTACGGATCGGCGCCGGCGTCGTAGGTGAACGAAGGCACGTTGCCCGAGTCCGCGTACTCGTCCGACGAGAACATGTAGCCGCGCCGCACGCGACCCTGCGCGTCGACGGCGTGCGGCATGACCGCCCAGCTGTACTGCGCGAGGCTCGGGTCCGGCGAGAAGTCGCTCATGTCGCGGTAGTCGACGATGTCCATCGGCTGGCCGCTGCACTTCTGACCGAAGATGGCGCCGGGCGAGCTGTCGGCCTGGCAGGTGCCGAGGAGGCCGAACTCTTTTTGGTACTGGCTGTAGTGGAGGTGGATGTAATTCGCCGTGGGATCCACGGGCGGAAAGTCGATGACGCCGAACAGGCCCGGGCTCTGATCGAACGCCGAGAGCTCGTACGCCACCTTCTGCCCGGTGCCCGCACCGGTCACGCTCACGTTCTGCTGCGCCCAGACGTCGACCACGCCCCCGTAGCCGAAGCGCATCGCCGCCTTGTCGTACTTGCCTTGCAAGAGCTGGTCGTGGTTCTGGTCGCCCGGATAATCCATGACGCTCGTCGTGGCGAAGCGGCCGATGTTGCCGTTGATCTCGTCGGTGCTGATCGGATCACGCCAGCGCGGGCCGATGCAGTTGGAGCCGTCGGTGGTGCCGGTCACGCACTGCGAGGTGACCGTCCCGTTCTTGGTGCGCAGCTGCCAGTACTCGTTGCGGTAGTTGAGCGAGTCGAACGTCGCCGCGAAGTTGTGGCGCAGCCCCATGGAGTGCCCCATCTCGTGCGCGTAGACGCCCTGCGAGTACTGCTGGCGCGCCCAGAGATAAATCTGATCGCGGCGACTTTGCACCGCGGCCTTGTCTTTGGGGTCCACCGCGGGGAAGAGCGTGGCCGCGTAGCGCGCGAGGCCGAGCAGGTTGTCGGGCTCGGTGGCCTCGATGCGGCACCCGTGACGGGCGACGTCGCCCATGCGGCGCGCGTGTTTGCGCGCCTTGCGCAGCGTCGGGTTCATCAGGTGGCTGAAGGGCGACGCGCGCTGAACGACTTGCTGCGAAGTGGGCGCCGTCGGATCGAAACCCGCGGCCTGCGCCATCGACGGCGACACCATGCGCGCTTCAACTTGCGAGCCTTTGAGCTTGCCGAGGCGGGTCGCGAGGACGTCGTTGCCGGGACCCATGCGGCCCGCGCCCACGAGCGCCTGCAGGCGGTTCATGCGGCGCAGCGCGGGAGACTTCGACGCGGTGACCTTCTGCTGCGTGCCGAGCGAGTACTGCGAGAGCGCCGAGGGATCGAACGCTCCCATGCGCGAGGCCTCTTCGTCCGCGCTCATCGATTCACCCATCGACGCCTTGCCGCCGGGCCGATTCGCGTTGACCCAGTCGGTCACGTTCTGGCCTTGGATGTACGTCGTCGGATCCACGTCGCCGTTGATGAGGCCGAGGAGATCCACGAGCGTCGCGGCCGCGCGATCCAGCACCGCGCCCCACTGGTTCACGCTCGCCGACACCTTCTCGCCGGTGAGCGGATCTTCGGCGTCGACCTCGATGCCCCACGGCGAGGCGACCTGCGGCGAGGCGACGAGGTTGACGATGTTGTATCGAAGATCGCCGAGGCGCGGGGAGAGCCCGTTCGCGCCGCACGCGGGGTCGTCTTTGCTCGCGTCGACCGGGTTGTGGCAGAGGACGAAGACCTTCGGCACTTCGTTCGGCCCGGCCGGTGCCGCGCCCGCTGCGGGGAGCGGCGGAGAGAAGTCGTCCGACCACTTCGCCGGCCAGCCCATCGTCGTCTCGCAGTCCGCGTCCTTGGTGCGACGGCACTCGGCCAAGCGCCCCGCGACGACCGCCACGCGAATCGCTTCGCTCCAACCGTCGAGCGCCGCGCTCGACCCGTCGAAGAGCTCGTCGGGGTAACCGGCGTTGACGTACCAAGGCACGGTCTTCACCGTCCGATCGCGCAGCGGGATCGTGCACTCGCCGCGGAACTCGTCGCACTTGCTCCCCCGCCCCACGCTCGCGCACTCGTCCTCGGTGCCGTCGTGATCGTCGTCGCGGTGAGGGCTCGCGCCGACCGGCGTGGTCTGGGCGTTCGCGCACGTCACCATGGGCGTCGCGTGCGATTGTGCCCAGATGTTCCAGCGCGCGGCGAAGCGGTGCCACTTGTCGTCGACGACGCCGTAGTGGCGGTCGTAGCCGTAGCGGTCGTCCGAGAAGAACCCGAACATGTCCATCCGCGTTCCGTCGTAGTCGAGCGCCTCGTAGTCGTGGTCCACGACCTTGAGGAACGACTGGCGCAGCGTCAGCTCGCTCGGGTTGCAGTTCGTCATCGGGAACGCGCCGACGTACTCGCACGCGGGGATGTCGCCCCAGTCCGGATCGTGGATGAGGAGCGGCGAGGCGTAGGCCTTGTTCGTCACGTCGAAGTAGCCGTGGTCCGTGTCGAAGACGGGCGCGTCGGGGCTGTTCGGATCGCTGACGTAGTAGGCGATCGGGTCGAACTTCACGCCGTCGTTGATGCCGATCTGCGAGAGCGTGTCGAGCTGGTAGGCGTCGGTGACGAGGTTCTTCGACCAGTCGACGCGGACGTACTCGCGCTGATACCAAGGCCGGTCGGTGTCGTTCTCGACGATGACGTTGAGCTCTTCGCCGGTCTGCGGGTTGTAGTCGCGGCGAATGTCGAACTGCTTGAGGATGGCGTACGCGGCCACGACCTGGCCGTCGGGCACGCGCCGCGTGCCTTTGTAGTCGGTGTCCTGAACGAGCTCGTAGGTGAGGCGCGCGAGCAGCTCGGTCTCGGTGATGTCCCAGCGAATGCGCACCAGCGTCTGCGCGTCGGAGCTCGTGAAGAGCGACTCCGAGCCCGCGCCCGCCGCGACGTCGACCACGGTCGTGCGCATGTAGAACTCGGGATCGTCGGACGGATCGTCGATCGTGTTGACGAAGAAGCGCTTGTCCATCGCGCCGACCTGCACGCGGTTGATCGCGGGGCGCTCTTCCGCGCATCCCTGCCCGGCTACGAGGCCGGCCACCATCACCACGAACGAAGCACCACGAATCCAAGAAGCGAACACCGCGCGCTGCATCGACGAACCCCTGACTCGCCCGCGAAAAGGGCGGCCGGCCTTACCACAGGCGGAGGGGCGATTTCTACGACTACCGCGATGGCGCGCGGGCCGTGACGGCGGCGCCGTGCCAAGAAATCGATGGTGGAGGCGGAGCATCGGTCGCCGCGTCGCTCGCGTCCGCGTTTCCGTCCGTGCTCGCGTCAGCGATCGAGACATCGAGTCCCGCATCGCCGAAGTCGCAGGTCATTCCGTGCGGCGTCTGTGGCGCTAGCCAATCATCCGTCTACGGGTAGCCGCGTCCGCTTTACGTACTCCTCGCGCTGGGCGAGCTGCGCCGGCACGCGCGCGCAGCGGACCCCGCCCTCGCGATCCATCTCGGCGACGCACTCGTTGCAAGGGACGCAGTGGCTCGTGCGCTGCGAGCCGGCCTGGTACTTCGCGAGCAAGCGCGGATCGTGGATGAGCGCGCGGCCCATCGCGGCGAGCTCGAAGCCCTCTCGCATCGCGGTCTCGAGATCGTGCATCGACTTGACCCCTCCGAGCAGCACCAGCGGCATCTT
The DNA here is from genome assembly GCA_035470765.1 of Polyangiaceae bacterium. GTDB lineage: Bacteria > Myxococcota_A > Polyangia > Polyangiales > Polyangiaceae > DASXHD01. The sequence continues at coordinate 15,101 of DATIQP010000689.1, forward strand.
CACCGCGCGGCGCACCTCGCGCGCCTGCGGCAAGAAGTACAGCGGCTCGTACGGGTAGGCCTTGATCACCGCCGGCCCGAAGACGCGGAGCGCGATCCGCTGCGCGCGGCTCTTCTCGACCTCGATCATCTGCTTCAGCGGCCGCTCGCCGCGAAAGAGGTAGAACGCGTCCTTGCTGACGAAGCCGCCCGAGAGCACGAGCGCGTCCACGCCTCGCTCCTCGAGCCACCGCGCGAGCTCGACGCTCTCTTCGAGCTCGAAGCCGCCCTCGAAGCCGTCGCGCAGGTTGACCTTGCACAGGACGGGGAAGCTCGCGGGCAGGCCCTCGCGCACGCGCCGCGCGACCTCGAGCGGGAAGCGCGCGCGGTTCTCGAGCGAGCCTCCCCATGCGTCGCGGCGCCGGTTGGTCGCCGGGCACAGGAACTGACTGAGCAGGTAGCCGTGCCCGAGGTGAAGCTCCACGGCGTCGAAGCCCGCCTCGCGCGCGAGCTTGGCAGCCGTCACGAAGGCCTCCGTGGTCTCCTCGATGTCGCCCTCGCTCATGGCGTCGGCGAGCACGCGCCCGCTGAGCGCGCCGAGGGCGTTGAACGCGCGCGAGGGCCCGATCGGGCGCGCGCGCGCCAGATCGTGGTTGTTGCAGAACGCGCCGCAGTGCCCGAGCTGGAGCGAAGCGGCGGCGCCCTCGCGGTGCACGGCGTCGGTGAGCCCCGCGAGCGCGGGCACGAGCTCCGGCCGCATGTGGAGCTGATCGCGGAAGGTGCGCCCGTCCGGCGTGACCGAGCAGTACGCCACCGTCGTCATCGCCGCGCCCCCGGCCGCGACCTCGCGGTGGTGCTCGACGAGGCCCTCGCTCACGCAGCCGCCGGGCGCCATCCCCTCGTAGGTCGCCGCCTTGACGACGCGGTTGCGGAGCGACAGGCCACCCAGGCGAAACGGGCGGAAGGGCGAAGAGCTCTCGTCGGTCACGATTCCCCTTTCGGCAGCCACGGCGCGCGGCGCCGGATCGCATCGATCACGAACTGCGGCGTCAGCGCCGCGCCGACGGCCATCGCCCGCGTGAGCGCGCCGGGCACGCACTCGGCCTTGCCCGCGAACATCGCGCGCAGCCCCGCGTCGGCGACGGTCTCGGCGTCCATCATGACGCCGTAGCGCTTGGCGCGCTCCACCGGCACCACGTCGGGATCGTAGAGGCCGGTCGCCGTCGCCCCCGGCGCCAGGCACGTCACGTTGACCCCGTAGACGGAGAGCTCGCTGCGCAGCGCGCGGGCGAAGCCGCGCAGGTACTTCTTGCTCGACCCGTAGTAGCTGATCCCGGGGAAATCGCGCCACGCGGAGATGCTCGACACGACGAGGATGTGCCCCTTGCGGCGCTCGCGCATGTCGCGAGCGAAGCGCGAGCAGAGCAGCGACGGCGTCACGACGTGGAGCTGCAACATGGCGTTCGCCTTCGCGAGCGGAGCGTCCGCCGCCTCGCCGAAGAAGAAGAAGCCCGCGTTGTTCACCAGGATGTCGACCTCGAGGCCGAGCTCCGTGGCGGCGCGGTGCAGCTCGCCGGCCGCCTCCGGTCGGGCGAGATCGAGCGGGATGGTGTGGACCTTGGCGCCCGAAGCCTCCCGGATCTCCTGCGCCACCTGCGCGAGCGGCTCCGCCCGATCGCTGACCAGCACCATCTCGTAGCCGAGCGATCCGAGTCGCCGGGCGATCGCGCGGCCGATCCCCGAGCAGGCGCCGGTCACCAGGGCGACGCGCAGGTGATCGTCGGCTTTTCGGAGGTTTGGACGGCGCATCGTTCTGCTGTCACTGTAAGCTGGATGCAGCAGGTGCGGCTACCACCTTGCATTGGCATCGCCGACAAGGGATTGTCTCGACCCGAGGAGCAGCACGAGGAGCAGCATGAGTTTTCTCGACATGACCGATGACATCCGTACGGCGGTGGACCGCTGGGACGGCACCTTCGGCGCGCCGGCGCAGGAGAACAAGAAGACGGAGGCCGTCCAGGTCTTCGCGAGCAAGTTCCTGGAGCGCGTCTTCGCGACGTCGCACCCGTTCTTGCCGGTCGTGTGGTTCGGGCCGTTCATCGTCTACGGGCTCGTCATCCCGTTCACGAACGCAGGCGTCGGAGTGACGCGCGGGCTCGCCCTCTACGCCCTCGGCGTCCTCGTCTGGACGTTCGTCGAGTACATGCTCCACCGCTTCGTCTTCCACATGAAGCCCGGCGAGAGCTACGGCAGCAAGATGCGCATCTTCATGATGCACGGCTACCACCACCAGTTCCCGAACGACCGCATGCGCCTCGTCGCGCCGCCGATCATGAGCTGGCCGCTCGCGGTGGTCTTCATCCTGATGTACCGCGCGCTCTTCGGGGCCGATCTCTGGTGGACGATCTTCGGCGGCACCTCGCTCGGCTACCTGGCCTACGACTGGATCCACTACTACACGCACCATTTCCGGCCGACGACCGCGCTCGGCAAGTTTCTGCGACGAAATCACATGATCCATCATTTCAACAACCCCGAGGCCAATCACGGCATCTCGAGCCCGCTCTGGGATTACGCGCTCGGCACGTTCCAGGGCCAGGCCACCGGGCGTCTGGCGCGCGACGAGCGCGAGGAGCGCACGGCCTAGTCGCCTCGTCGCAACGCGCAACAATTTCCAGGGATCACCGCAAACGCTGCATCACGTTTCTTAACGCAACGACGCCGCTGGACGCGGCATCACTGTCCGCAAGATTCAAGGGGGGGGCGGGGCATGACGATGGCGTCGGGCGACTACGAATTCAGCGTTGTCGAGGTAGAGGTCAATTCGAGATGTAACCGGGCGTGCTCGTACTGCCCGGTCTCGGTGCTGCCGATTCCGGACGTCCCTCGGTACATGAGCGATGCGGTCTTCGACCGCCTGCTCTCGGAGCTCGCGAAGCGGGATTACGCGGGGAAGTTCTCGTTCCATTTCTACAACGAGCCGCTGATCCGAAAGGATCTCGAGCGCCTCGTGGAGAGGGTGGCCCGAAACCTGCCTAGAGCGTACCGCTTGCTTTACACCAACGGCGATCTGCTCACCGACGCGCGCCACCGCTCGCTCCTCCAAGCGGGGATCGACCGCTTCCTCGTGACGTCGCACTCCGGCGACTTCGTGCCGCCGCGCGAGCGGCAAACGGTTCAGTACCCGGACGATCTGGTCCTGACGAGCCGCGCCGGCCTGGTGCAGGTCGGCAAGCGCATGGCGCTGCCGATGGCGCGCCCGTGCTGGGCGCCCACCGACATGCTCATCGTGACCGTGACGGGCGACGTGGTGCTCTGCTGCGAGGACGCCACGCGCTCCATGAAGATGGGCAACGTGATGGAGAGCAGCCTGGACGACCTCTGGCACTCGCCGCAGTTCGTTCGAATCCGCACGCTGCTCCAAGAGGGCAAACGCGGCGAGGCGGGCATGGGCTGCGCCCGGTGCGACAACACCGAGTTCCACTCGCCCGGAGAGAATTACCAGAGGGTCTTCTCCAAGGAGGCCGACGCCGTGCACGCCCCCCTCGAAGGGACAGGGACCGATGATTGCTGACAGCGCGTCGGCTCGCGCCGAGCGAATGCGAGCGACC
>DATIQP010000690.1:0-6343 GCA_035470765.1 Polyangiaceae bacterium
TTGTGCCCGACGCTACCCTGCAGCGCGGCTCTCTGCGCCTGCACACCGATCTCGGAACCATCGATGCCCAGCTTCGACCCCAGCTCGAGCGACTCGCCCGCGCCCTCCGCGACGCCCTCGGCGCGTAACCACAGCAGCAGCTCTCCCCCGCCGTCGCCGCTGACGTGGAAGCTGAACCTGCTGCTCTTTTCCCTCACCGTCGTGAGCGTCTTCGGCACGATGCTCATCGGGCACCCGTCGCCGCACCTCGGCCGGGAGTCGCTCGTCGAGGCGGCGCAGTTCACCGGCGCGTTGCTCCTTATCCTCGGCACGCACGAGCTGGCCCACTTCGTCGCCGCTCGCGCCCATCGCGTCGAGGCGTCGCTGCCGTACTTCATCCCGCTGCCCTATCTCTCGCCGTTCGGGACGATGGGCGCGATCATCCGGATGCGAAGCGTCATCCCCACGCGCCGTGCGCTGCTCGACATCGGCGCGTCCGGGCCTCTGGCCGGGCTCTGCGTGGCCGTCCCTCTGTACGCCTGGGGCGTCGCGCACTCGAAGGTGATCCCGCTGACCGGGGAAGAAGGCCAGCTCGGCGCGTCGCTCCTGCTGCGCGCCCTCGACCACCTCTTCGCGCCACACGTCCCGCCGGGCTCGGACGTCCTGTTGCACCCCGTCGCGTTCGCCGCGTGGGGCGGCATGTTCGTCACGATGATCAACCTCCTCCCGCTGAGCCAGCTCGATGGCGGCCACGTCGCGTACGCCCTCTTCGGCCCCAAACAGGACCGCTTCGCCCAGCAGATCCACCGCGCCGTGCTGGTCTTCTTCTTCGTGAGCTTCGCGGCCTACGTCGCGCGGGACGTTCGTGCGGGCTTCGGCTTCGTGAGGCTCGGAAAGAGCGTGGGCAACTCGCTCTTCTGGCTGGTCTGGTTCGAGGTGCTCGCCGTGCTGGGCAGCCTAGCGTCGCGCAGCATGCCCCACCGCGAGAAGGAGGAGGGGATGGGCCTCCGCACGCGCGCGTTCGGGGTCGTCTCCCTCATCGCCCTGGCGGCGCTGGGTGAGGAGTACAACCGCACGGGCATCTGGATCGCGTGGTTCGTTGTGCTCGGGCTGTTGCTGGCGCTCGAGCGCCGGGCCGGCGTGCTGCGCCCCCACGATCTCATGGATCACCCGCCGACGGGCGCGGCCCCGCTCGGCACCGGTCGCAAGGTCGTCGCCGTCGTGGCGCTCGCGATGTTCGTGCTGCTCTTCATGCCGACGCCCTTCGAGATGTGAAGTGCTGCCGACTGAGCGCGCGACGCGAGGCGATCACCCGAGGCGCAGGTTGCGACGGATGCGGGGGAGCGGGTCCTGGGTGTCGGGCACGAAGGCCTTGCCGGTGATGCGCTCGAACGCCTCGATGTAGCGGTTGGCGGCGCCCACGCGCACGTCGTCGGGCAGCGGGGGCGGCGGCCCGTCGCCGCGGTAGCCGATGCCGACGTAGTAGCGGCGCACGAAATCCTTGTCGAGCGGCTCGGGGTCTTCCCCGGCGGCGAAGCGCGCGTCGTAGGTGTCTCGCATCCAGAACCGCGACGAGTCGGGGGTGTGGATCTCGTCGATGACGACGATGCGCCCGTCCTTGGTCTTGCCGAACTCGTACTTGGTGTCGACGAGGATGAGCCCGCGCTCGGCGCACGCCGCCTGACCCGCGGCGAACAGCTTCGACGCGAGCTTGGCGGCCTCGTCGAAATCGGCGGCGGCGACGTGGCCCGTCGCGAGGATCTCCTCGCGCGAGCCGCTGACGTCGTGCTGGCCCTTCGGCGCCTTGGTCGCGGGCGTGAGGATCGGCGCGGGAAGCTTCTGGTTCTTGCGCATGCCGTCGGGCAGCGGGTGGCCGCAGAAGATCCGCTCGCCGGCGTCGTAGTGCGTCCAGATGCTCGTGGACGTCGTGCCGGTCAGGTACGAACGCATGACCATCTCGACCAGCAGCGGCTCGCACTCGATGCACTCGAGCACGTTCGGGTCCGGCACCGAGACGACGTGGTTCGGCACCACGTCCTTGGTGCGATCGAACCAGTACGCGGCGAGCCCGTTGAGGACCTGTCCCTTGAACGGGATGGTGCCGAGGACATGGTCGAAAGCGCTGATGCGATCGGTGACCACGAGCCAGCGCCGCCCGCCGCGCGAGTAGTTGTCGCGCACCTTGCCTTCGTACTTCGTGCCGAGCTCGTTCAAATCGGTGCGGTCGAGCGTCTTGCCGAGCGCAGCCTTCAGGATCGCGTCGTCCACCATGTCAGCGCCTCGTCCTCTTGCTGAAAGCCCTGGCGACCGTGTCGAACGGCGCCGGGACGAAGCGCTTGGCGTACCAGAACGCCCACGCCTCCGGCGCAGCCGGCACGACCGCGCGGTTCTTCTTCACCGCGGAGAGGATGGCGCTCGCGACCACGCTCGGATCGTGCCCTCGCTGCGCGAACATCTCCACGACCTTGTCCTGCGTCCTCGCGTGATCGCCCTTGAACTGGCCGCTCTTGACGATGTTCGTGTTGATCATGCCGGGGCAGATCGTCGAGACGCCGATGCCGTGCGGGGCGAGCTCGCCGCGCAGGCTCTCCGAGAAGCCGAAGACGCCGAACTTCGACGTGCAGTAGCCGATGGTGCCCGGAGGGGCGAAGAAGCCGAACACCGAGGAGACGTTCACGACGTGGCCGCCCTTGCCGCGCTCCACCATCTTCGGCACGAAGAAGTGGCACCCGTGGAGGACGCCGCCGAGGTTGATCTTCAGCACCCAGTCCCAGTCCTCGAGCGTCATGTCGAGCAGTCCGCCCGACTGCCCGACGCCGGCGTTGTTCACCAGCACGTCCACGGCATCGAACCGCGTGTGCAGGTCGTCGGCGAAGTCCTTCATGCCGGCGCGATCCGAGACGTCGAGCCGCCGCCACTCCACGTAGTCGACGTGGGGTGCGACCTCGCGCTCGACGTCGTGCAGGCCTTGCTCGTCCTTGTCGCACAGGACGAGCTTCGCGTGCTCCCGGGCGAAGGCGTTCGCCGTGGCGCGACCGATGCCGCTCCCCGCGCCGGTGATGACGACGACCTTGTCCTTCAGGGACGCCAGGCTCATGGCGTCCGTGTACCAGGGCCCCGCAACGGCGACAACGCGCCCTGATCACTGCGCACGCTCGAGCCCCGGTTTGTGGCAATCTTCGAGGGTCCGGCACGGGTGGCGAAATTGGCATACGCAGTGGATTTAGGTTCCACCGCCGAAAGGCATGCGGGTTCAAGTCCCGCCCCGTGCACTCGCTGGCGCTCGGTTCCTCCATGCTGGCACGCGCCTCGCAACGGATCCCGGCAGGGAGCCAAGCCATGAAACGAAACACCACGACCATGCCGCTCGTCGGCGACGTCATGACCCTCGTGCCGCGGACGGTGCTCGTGCACCAGCCCGTTGCGACCGCGATCCGGCTCATGAAGGAGTACGGCGTGCGCCACCTGCCCGTGACCGACGATCGCGGCAAGCTCGTCGGCGTGCTCTCGGAGCGCGATGTTCACGAGCCGAACGGCAAGGCCAGCAGCGCGCTCTTGCGCTCGAGCGTCGAAGAGCTGATGACTCTGAAGCCGTACACCGTCGCGCCCAACGCCTTCGTGACCCAGGTCGCGCGGGCCATGGCATCGAAGAAGCTCGGCTCGGCCATCGTCGTGGACAAGGGCGAGATCCTCGGCGTCTTCACCAGGACGGATGCGCTGAAAGCGCTGGCCGACGCGCTCGAAGGCAAGCTCACCCGCATCCAGACCGAGGTAGACGCTGCGAGGCTCCCGCCGCGCCCACGGACGAGGCGCATCGGACGAGAAGCGCTCGCGTAGTCGACCTGGCGCGCGGCGGTTTGTGTGCTTATCGTTCTGCGGAACAACAAACCGCCCTTCGCGCCCGCGTGAGGGGCTCGGCGGCCGCCAGCCGGCCAGCCAGACAGTTTCTCGTTGAGCACCGCACTCCGCACGCGTTCGATCTCCCCTCGAGACCGAGACCACAAACAACCCCTGGATTTCTACCTCGCCAGCCTCCGTCGGCCGCTGCTGACGCGTGAGGACGAGGCCGAGCTCGGCAAGCGCATCGAGGCCGGCGAGCGAGCCATCCTCGAAGCGCTCCTTGGCACCGAGGCCGGCTTGCGCGAGCTCGTCGCGATGCGGGAGGACCTGCTCGCCGAACGGATCACGCTGGCGCAGGTGCTCAGGAACGTCGAGCAGAGCCGCGATGGGATGAAGGCGCAGCGCCACAGCCTGCTGCGCACGCTCTCGACCGCGAAGCGCCCGCGCACGCTCATCGATCGACTCGTCGAGATGAGGCTGCACCCCGACGCGCTCGATCGGCTCCAGTACGCGGTACACGCTGCGGGTGACGTCGACGCCGTGGTGCGCGTTCGCGAAGCGAAGAAGCAGATCGAAGAGGCCAAGCTCAACCTCGTCGAGAGCAACCTGCGGCTCGTGGTGTCGTTCGCCCGCCGCTATCAGAACAACCACCTCGCGCTGCTCGACCTGATCCAAGAGGGAAACGTCGGGCTGATGCGCGCGGTCGACAAGTTCGACTACCGATGCGGCTATCGCCTCAGCACGTACGCCGGCTGGTGGATCAAGCAAGCGATCGAGCGATCGATCACCGACCGCGCGCCCACGATCCGCGTCCCCGTTCACCTCGTCGAGAGCCGCACGAAGATCGCGCGGGCTCGGACCGAGCTCCGCCGCGTGCTCGGGGCGGAGCCCACGTCGGCGCAGCTCGCGGAGCGGTGCGGCCTCACGCTGGCCAAGGTCGAGACCGTCCTCGGCCTAACCTACGAGCCCATGAGCCTCGACGCCCCGTTGAGGAGCGACGCCGAGACGACGGTGGGGGACCTCGTCGCGAACGACACCAGCCCGCTGCCCGAGGACGAGGTCGGAACGGCGCGCCTGCGCCAGGAGGCGCACGCCATGCTCGGGACGCTTAACGCGCGCGAGCAGCAGATCCTCGCCATGCGCTTCGGCCTCGACGGGACGCCCGAGCGCACCCTCGAGGAGATCGGAGCCGAGCTGTCCCTCACCCGAGAACGCATCCGGCAGATCGAGGCCCAGGCGCTCCGCAGGTTGCGGGCGCACTGCGAGAGCCGCGCGTTCCGACCGGAGATCGCGAGCTAGTCCGACCATGAGCATGTCCAACGCCGACCCCCAAACCCGAAGTGCCGCACAACGCCTCCACGCATCGCTCGCCGCACGCGGCGTCGACCGCGGCGTCGTCTACGCCATGGCGCAGGTACCGCGCCACGAGTTCGTCCCGGAGGACGTGAGGGGGTCTGCCTACGAGGACGTCGCGCTGCCCATCGGGCTCGAGCAGACGATCTCCCAGCCGAGCCTCGTCGGGAAGATGACCCAGGCCCTGCGCCTCAATCGCCGCTGCCGCGTCCTCGAGGTGGGCACTGGCTGCGGCTACCAGACCGCGATCCTCGCCGAGCTCGCGAGCCAGGTCATGTCGATCGAGCTCGAGCCGACGCTCTCGAAGGATGCGCACGCGCGCCTGCGCCGCCTCGGCTATCGCAACGTCGAGCTCCGCTTGGGAGACGGCTACGAGGGGTGGCCCGAGCGCGCTCCGTTCGACGCCATCATCGTGACGGCCGCCGCGCCGCACGTGCCGCCCGCGCTGGTCCAGCAGCTCAAGCCCGGCGGGCGGCTGGTCCTGCCGGTCCAGCGGGAGCTGGTCTTCGTCGTGAAGGACGCCGAGGGTAGAACGAACGAGACTTCCCTCGGGGAGGTCGCGTTCGTGCCGCTGCGCCGCCTGAATCCGTAGCAGCTCGCTCAATCATTCGAGGGGGGTGAGCCCTTCGCGGATGGCGTACTTCGTGAGCTCCGCCACGCTGCGGAGCTGCAGCTTCGCCATGATCTGCTTGCGGTGCGTCTCGATGGTCGACACGGCCACGTGGAGCCGCGCGGCGATGTCCTTCGAGGTGCGGCCCTCCGCGAGCAGCTGCAGCACCTCGCGCTCGCGCGCGGAGAGCTGCCCCGTCGAGGGGGCATCGCCGCCGGTCGTGGGGTGGGCGAGGGCGTCGACGACGGTCCCCGTGATCTCGGGGCTCAAGTACTTCTGGCCTCCCGAGATGACCTGCAGCGCGTGAAGCAGCTCGTCGGCCGCGGCGCTCTTGAGCATGTAGCCCACTGCGCCGGCGCCCAGCATCTCGAGGACGTAGCGCCGGTCCGCGTTCATCGACAGCCCGATCACCTTGATCCTCGGGTTCTCGGTGAGGATGCGCTTGGTGGCGTCGATCCCGTTGAGCTCCGGCATGGCCACGTCCATGACGACGACGTCGGGCTGGTGGGTCTGGATCTTGGCGAGCGCCTCGCGCCCGTTCGAAGCCTCGGCGACGACTTC
>DATIQP010000691.1:0-3155 GCA_035470765.1 Polyangiaceae bacterium
CCAAGCAGGCACGAGAATGAGCAGGAGCGGCACCGCGACGAGGAGCAGCAAGTACTCGAGCCCGAGCGGCGCGCGCGTGTACGCGAGCGGCAGCCAGATCGGGAAGCTCTCGGGCACGTCGCTCCAGAGCTTGTGGACGCCGTACGACGTCGCGAGCCCGAAGACCAAATAGAGGATCGGCCCGATCAGGATCGCGAGGATCAGCGTGACGACGATCGCGCCGCGCAGGCTCGACATCATCGAGCTCACCGCGAGCCCGAACGCGACCGCGAGCGCCGCGAAGACGAAGAGGAACGCGAACGCCACGACGACCTCGACGGGCGTCACGCCGCCGAAGAGGAAGGGCAGGGCGCCGACCGGCGCGAGCACGACGATGTGCATCGCGATCGACGTGTACGCGGCGATGAACTTGCCCCGCGCGATGTCCTTCGGGTGCAGGCCCGTGAGCAGCACTGCCTCCCACGTCCGGCCTTCGCGCTCGGACGCGATGCTGTTGGCCGCGACCGTCGGCCCCACGATCATGACGACGAAGGCGGCGATGGAGAAGAAGGTCTGGAAGAGCGCTCCGCCGAGCGACGCAGGGCTCGTGTTGTCGCTCGCCGCGATGCCGCCGATCGAGCACATCAGCAGCGAGATGGTCAGGCTCAGGCCGAAGAGGATCCACGGCGTTCGACCGAGGCGCGACGACTGCCGCATCTCGCGCATCCAGATGGCATTCGGCTCGCGCCACATGCGCGCGATGCGGCCCGTCTTGGGGGCGCGCGCGGACGGCATTTGCTGCGACGGCGTCGCCTGGGCGGCCATCACTGCACCTCGCCTTTCGTGACCTCGAGGAAGATCCGCTCGAGCTCGTTGCGCTCCGGCTCGACGCCCGCCACCGCCACTCCCGCGGCCACGAGCGTCTTGACGATGCTCGCGATGGTCTGGTCGTCGCCCGCGTACGTGACCAGGTACAGGCCGTGGGCCACGTGCATCACGCCGTAGACGTTCGGCACGCCCGTGAGCGCGGCCTGCACCTTTTCTTCCGTGTCGAACGCCCGGACCTTGAGGCGCCTGCGCGGCACGCTCACGGTCTGCGGCGCCGCCTCGATCTCCTGCTGGCGGTAGTTGCCCGGCAGTACCGCCGTCGTCATGCCGGGGGCCGGCTGCTGCTCCGGCGGCCCGTACATCACCGCGGTCTGGGCGCCGGGGGAAGCCATGGTGCCTGTGGCGTGCGGCGCGGGCGCCTGCTGCGGGAAAGGCTGCGGCACCTGCACCTGCGGGCGCGGCTGCTGCGCCTGGCGCTGCGCGGCGGCTTCCTCGAGCCTGCGCGCGATGTCGTTGATGGGGCCCGCGACGACCAGCCGCCCGCGCTCCAGGATCGCGACCGAGGTGCACACGTCGGCGAGCTCGGTGAGGATGTGGCTCGAGAGGAAGATCGTCTTGCCCATCGACCGCAGCTCGACGAGCAGGTCCCGGATCTCGATGCGCGCGCGCGGGTCGAGGTCGCTCGCCGGCTCGTCGAGCACGAGCACCTTCGGATCGTGGAGCAGGGTGCGCGCGAGCTGGAGGCGCTGCTTCATGCCCTTGGACATGGTCGCCACGAGCTTGTCGTTGAGCTTCGTGAGATCGGTGAGCTCCATCACCGCGTCGACGACCGAGTAGTTCCCCTCGGGGGCGACCTTGTAGGCGTCGGCGAAGAACTCGAGGTACTCGCGCACCGTGACGCGCTCGTAGACGCCCGCGTGATCGGGCATGTAGCCGATGATGCGGCGCACCGCCTCGGGATCGACGGAGACGTCGAAGCCGTCCACCTCGACGCGCCCCGAGAGCGGCTCGAGCAGCGTCGCCATGATGCGAATGGTCGTCGTCTTGCCGGCGCCGTTCGGCCCGATGAAGCCGAAGATCTCGCCGTGGCCGACGTCGAAGCTCACGTCGCGAAGCACGTCGAGCCGGCCGAAGCGGTGCCACAGGTGGCGCACGCGGATCGCCGGGACGGACTGCGATTCGAGCCACCCGACCGAGGGCGGCTGCTGGCTGCTGGGGGGAACGCTCTGGGGCGCCTGGTCCGTCATTGTCTCGCCACCACTCGCACGAGCAGCCGGTCGCTCTCGACCGACAAGCCGTTGTCCGTCTTCACGTGCTCGCCGCCCTCCAGCTCGCCGAGCACGACGATCTGATCGTCCGGAAACCAGTCGACGGCGTCCCCTGCGACCGCGGTGACCGGCCCCCACTCCTTGACGACGCGGTCGCCGTCCTTGCCGCCGAGCCCGCTCGCGACGGTGGGCGGGTCGAACGCGTGCACCGTCATGGATCCTGCGGCCACGCCGCGCCTCGCGGTGCCGCTCTGCACGAGCTTGCCTGCGTGCGCGTCGACCTTGTCGCCGCTCTTGATCGACGCGAACCAGCGGACGCCGTCGCCCGGGACGTAGACGAGCGCGTCGAGCAGGGTCTGCCCGGTGGAGTTCACCACCTCCGTGACGGGCGCGCTCGACGTGCCCGTCGTGATCGTGATCGCGCCCTTCAGGTCCGTGAAGCCGTGCTCGCGCACGACGAGCGTCTGCCACGGCAGCGACGTGATGTTCTCGAGCGAGAAGCCGTCGCGATCCACGCGGACGACTGCCTTGTCATCCATGATCGAGTCGGAGCTGAGCACGTCGAGCACGCTGGAGCGGTCGCTCGCGCTGATCGAGAGCGAGCGTGTCTCGCTGGTGTAGAACCCGCGGAACCGGCAGATGCTCGCGCGCGTCGCGCCCGACCCCACCTCGGCGAGCGCGAGGTGGCGCGTGCGCCCGCGCCAGCCCTTCACCCCCAGCCCGACGAGCACGATGGCTCCGAACGCCGCCACGCTGAAGATCGGCGCCAACAAGAGCGGGCGGAGCGGGCGCCCGCGCGCCTTCGCCCGAAGGAAGTTCACCGGCCCGACGAAGACGGAGTAGAGGACCAGCAAGATCGCGGCGAAGCCGAGCGCGGGCCGGAAGTTCTCGTTGGGATCCAGCGCCCGCCGCACCTCGTCGGTGTGGCCTGGCGCGGTGGCGTAGTACGAGTAGCCCGCGGTGCGCGAGTTGCCCCCCGAGGGGAACACGATCGACGCGCGGCGGTCCCACGCCCGATCCACGAGGTCCGCCATGCGGCTCTGCACCCAGGTGTCGTCGACGCCGGGCGAGTCGGTCGGA
>DATIQP010000692.1:0-5142 GCA_035470765.1 Polyangiaceae bacterium
ACGTCGTGGCAAGACTCGCCCGAGGAGCGAAGGCGCAGCCCCTGCTGGCGGCCCATGCTCGTGCGCGAGGATCTCTCGCGCGATCTCGAGGCGCAGCTCAAGGAGCACGCGAGCGAGCTCGTCGGCGCCGACGTCGTGACGGTGCCGGTCCGCTACTACCCGTACAAGACCCTCGGCTCCCACATGCTCGGCTACGTCGGCGAGATCGACGCAGAGACGCTCGCGAAGCTTCGGCCCGGCGGCTACGACGCGATGAGCTCCGAGGAGCGCCAGAAGCTCAACCCGCTCGGCTACGACGTCGGCGACACGGTCGGCGCGACGGGCGTCGAGCACGCCTGGGAGAGCTACCTGCGCGGCCAGGAGGGCTGGGAGAAGCGCGTGGTCGACGCCCACGGCCGCTTCCGCACGGGGCTCGAGGCCGAGCGCCTGCTCGACGATCCGAAGCGGCAAGAGCCGCTGCCGGGGCGCGACCTGCGCCTTACGGTGGACATCGAGCTGATGCAGTCGATCGAGCGGGCGATGCGGCCTCACGCCGCGGGCGCGGTCGTCGTGGTGGACGTCCGCACCGGCCGCCTGCTGGCGCTCTACTCCAAGCCCGACTACGACCCGAACGATCTGTCCGGCGCGGGCGGCAAGGCGCGCGTGCGAGAGACCTTCGCCAAGCTCTCGACCGATCCGCTGCGGCCGCTGCTCGACAAGACGATGAGCGGCGCATTCCAGCCGGGGTCGACCTTCAAGCCGTTCTCGGCGCTCGCCGCGCTCGAGGACAACCTCGTCGATCCGGAGGAGCACGAGCGCTGCGACGGCTACCTGATGTTCGGCCGGCGCATCTTTCACTGCACGCACGTCCACGGCAGGGTCAACATGCGCGACGCCATCGCCGCGTCGTGCAACGTCTACTTCTTCAAGCTCGCCGAGACGGTCGGGATGGATCGCATCGCGAAGATCGCCGACGAGTTCGGGCTCGGCGAGAAGACCGGCCTCGGCACCAACCCCGAGGCGCCCGGCCGCGTGCCGACGCGCGGCTGGTACGCGCTGCGCTACCAGGGCCAGTTCCGCATCGGCTTCACGCTCAACGCCGCGATCGGGCAGGGCGACGCGCTCGTCACTCCGCTGCAGCTTGCGCTCGCCTACGCGGCCCTCGCCAACGGCGGCACCGTGTATTCGCCGCAGCTCGTGCGCGCGGTCGACACGAGCGACGGCGCCATCGTGCAGGATTTTCCCCCGCGCGTCCGCCACAAGGTCGAGGTCAAGCCGGACAACATCGCGCGCGTCGTCGACGCCCTGCACGCCGTCGTCAACGATCCCAAGGGCACCGCGTACCCGGTGCGCGACCCCGCGATCGACATGTCCGGCAAGACGGGCACGGCGCAGACGGGCTACATTCCGCAGAAGGGCGACGACGCGAAGCGGGTGGCCTACTACTCGCGCGACCACGCGTGGTTCGCCGCGTTCGCGCCGTCCAAGGCCCCCGAGGTCGCCGTCATCGTCTTCATCGAGCACGGCGGGTCCGGCCCCACGCAGGCGGCGCCCATCGCCATCCAGGTCGTGCGCGACTACGAGCGCCTGGCCGCCGCGCGCGGCCCGCACGTGAAGAACGCGCCGCCACCGCCCTCGCCGCTGCCGAACCGGCCCGCCGCAGTCTCGCCGGCCGACACGAGCGCTGGCGCCGGCGCCGAGACCGCGGACGCGGGCGCGGCCGTCGATCAGGACGCCTCCGAGCCGTCGCAGGGGCTCCCATGATGCGCACAAGCCTCGGAGGTGGCGCGCGTCGCTTGCTCGAACGCCCGCGCGAGCAGTTCGACTGGGCGCTCTTCCTCGTCGCGGCGGCGCTCGCCGTCGTCGGTGTGATCAACCTGTACTCCGCGACGAGCGTGGTGCGCGCCGCGCTGTCGGATCTGTACGTGCTCCAGGTCTACTGGCTCGTCGTCGGAGGCATCCTCGGCGCGCTCGTCGCCGCGATCGACTACCGCCACCTCGAGCGCTACGGATACGCGCTCTACGGCTTCGGCATCGTCCTCTTGATGCTCGTCTTCGTCCTCGGGCGAGACATCCGCGGCAGCTCCCGCTGGATCCAGCTCGGCTCGTTCAGCTTCCAGCCGAGCGAGTTCATGAAGCTGTTCCTCATCATCGCGCTCGCCAAATACCTCCACAACGATCCGAAGACCGAGGGCCGCACGCTCAAGGACCTCATCGTGCCGTCGCTCTTCGCAGGCCTGCCGATGCTGCTCGTGCTTCGTCAGCCCGACCTCGGGACCGCGCTCATCCTGGGCCTCATCTTCGCGAGCATCTCGGCGATGATGCGCATCCAGTGGCGCAGCCTCGCCTGGCTCACCGGAGGCTTCGCCGTGGTGGGGCCGGCCGTCTGGGCGTACCTGCTCAAGCCCTATCAGAAGCAGCGCGTCCTCTCGTTCTTGAGCCCGGAGGAGAACCTGCTCGGCGCCAACTGGCACGCCCACCACGCGCGGGTCGCCATCGGGAGCGGTGGCTTCGTCGGCGAGGGCTTCATGCGCGGGACGCAGAACCAGTTCTTGTTCCTGCCCGACCAGTACACGGACTTTCCGTTCCCCGTCTTCGCGGAGGACTGGGGCTTCGTCGGCTCGCTCGTGCTCGTGGGGCTCTACGGGTTCTTGATCCTCTGGGCAGTGAGGGTCGCGTCCACGGCGCGCGACCGCTTCGGCGCGGTGCTCTCGATCGGCGTGGGCGCGCTGCTCTTCTGGCACGTGTTCTTCAACCTGGGGATGGTGACGGGCATCCTGCCGGTGGTCGGCGTGACGCTGCCGCTGTTCTCGTACGGCGGCTCCAGCGTGTTGACGGTGATGATCGGGCTCGGGCTGCTGATGAACGTGTCGATCCGCAGGTATCAGGCCTAGCTTGCGTCGCTCGGTGACACGGACCCCCCCGAGGCGGGAGCCGAGACGAAGGCGGAGCGAGGCTTTGCGTGGGGGGTGGGGAGTGCGCTAGAAAGTAGGCCGTAGTCACCGGGGAGTCGCACAGTCCGGTAGTGCACGAGCTTTGGGTGCTCGTCGTCGGGGGTTCAAATCCCCCCTCCCCGACCCACGCCTCGCTCGAGGCCGTGCATCCTCACGCGCGAGGACTCCCGCCATGCGCATCAGGTGAGACCGATCTGCGCGCCGCGGCGCCGGGTATCGGACCGAGCCCTGCTCAGGTCGTGCGGAATCTGCGGGTTCGGCCGCCGCGCACGCGCTGCGCGTGGGACCGGAATGCACGTGCGCCCACGAGCGCGACGCGCGGCAGTGGCATGTCGCGTGCAAGATCTTCCAACATGTCGCAATCACGCATTCGCACGGTCGCGCTCGCCATCGGGCTCGGCGCGATCGCGTTGCTCGGCTCCGCCTGCTACGGCTACGTCGAGCCGGCGGCCGCCTACGGGTACGAGCCGGCCTACTACGACGGCTACGTCGTCTACTACGACGGGGTGGGCAGGCCGTACTACTACTACGGCGGCGCGGCGGTCTACATCGCGCCGACCTCGCCGTACTACCGAGGGTACGTCGACCACTATCGGTACTACGGGCCCAACTACGGTCGCTGGTATTCGAACCGCGGCTACCAGTACCGGACGTACCGCGCTCCGGCGGGGCGAACCTACTACTATGGACACCCCAGCGGCGGCGGCGGGCATCCCCAGGGTCATCACCGGTGAGCCGGCTCAGCCGATGACGGCGCCGAGCGCGAGGGCGACGGCGGCGACGAGCTGCGCCACGCCTCGCGGGAAGACGGCGGGGAACAACGCCGCGCCGATCATGATCGCCATCGCCGCCGCGCTCACGGCCTCGACGCCGGCCCCGAACGCGTAGTGTGCGACGACGGCCGTCGCCGCGACGACGAACACGGCGAGCACCGCGGAGCGCGCGCGGCTCGCGAGCGAGCTCTCCGGTCGTACGGTCGCCCCGAGGACGAGCGCGCCGAGCGCGGCGAAGAGCGTGACGGGGTTCGCGACGTCGATGCGAGCCGGCGCGACGTCCGCGAGCGCGCAGTGAGCGAGCATCGCGGCGGTGTCGGCGGCCGGGGACGAGGCGGCGTGCACGAAGCGCGAGCAGCGGAAGAGCGTCGCCCCGTCGAGCACGGCCAGGCCGATCGCGATCGCCGCGAGCGTCGCCGCCTGACGGTCCGCCAGGGCCGCCTCGGTCCGCTCGCCCGAGTCCGCCCGCGCCGAAGCGCGCGCGAGGAGCGTGGTCGCCTGCGCCGCCGCCGCCGCGACGGCCAGGCCGAACGGGCCCGCGTGCACGAGGCCGGTGTGGCGCGCGACCGCGAAGCTCGCGAGCGCGGAGACGGCGAGGGCCGCGAGGGCCGCGGCATCCATCCACGGCGACTTGGCGAGGCGCGTGGCGACGAGGTGAGGCACGAGCGTCGCGGCGACGCCCATCGTCGCGCACAGAGCGAACGGCTGCCACAGCCAGCCGAGCAGCGCGGCGGCCGCACCCCACGCGGCGGGCAGCACGAGCAGGCCGGAGAGGGGGAGCGCCCTGCTCTCGAGGCGCGGCGAGATCATGGCCGCGACGGCGCTGCCGAAGGCGCCGAGCGCCACCACCACGACCGGGAACACGACGAGGCCGAGCGCGCTCGCGTACGAGGGCGCGCTTCGCAGCACGCCGGCGTTGGCGTCGAAGAAGTAGCTCGCCAGCATCATGGCCGCGCACGCCGCCGTCGCCACCTCGGACGCCACGGCCTCGCCCTCCGACCACGGCGAGCCGATGGCGACGGCCGCGCTCCCGACCGCGAACCCCGCCACCATCTCGGGCACCTGCGCCGCGAGGTGCTGAGGATCGGAGAGCGCGCCGCTCGCAGCCGACGCGACGGCGACGAGCAGCCCGAGCACGAGCACGACGCCTGCCGCCTCGCCGATCATCGAGGCCGCCGCGGCCTCCCACCGGCCGGTCGCGCTCGCGCGGCGCACGAGGTCGCGCGCGGCCAGGGCCGCGAGCATCGCGAGCGCCCCGGCCGCGCACGCGCCCGCCGTCCACGCGCCCGCTGCGACCGCCGCGCGGGAGAGTGCCCCGCGCTGGTGTCCGAGAGCTACGGCGAGCAGCAGCGCGAGCGCGGAGATCGTCCCCACGATGGCGTCGTCCCGGCGCGCGTGCGTGGCCACCTCCGCCCGCTCCGAGGCGCCGGCTGCGC
>DATIQP010000693.1:0-5465 GCA_035470765.1 Polyangiaceae bacterium
GTTGAGCCCCAGCTGCAAGATCAGCTGCGGGTTCGCCTTGAGGTGCTTCGGGACGAGCACGGTGTCCTGCCGCGCGTCGAGGTGGAGCAGGACGCTCGTCTTCTCGAGGAGGTTGAGCAGGACCTCTTTCTTCGACGGAGAGGCGGCCATCGGGTGGGATCCTACGACCCTGCGTCGCCCGATGCCATCCTCAAAAACGGTGACGCGAAAACTGAAGCTGGCTCGGCGCGGCGCCCCAAGTATGCTTGACGCGTGCGCATGAGCAGCTTTCTTGGGGTGCGTTTCGTCTGGGCTTGCGTGCCCATCCTCGGCATCGCGGCCGCGTGCGGAGGCAAGACGCTCGGCAGCGGAGGCACGGGCACCGGCGACGCGGGCCCCTACGGTCGCGGTCCGGACGGCGGCGGCGACGGGTCGAACGGCTACGTCGACCCGACGTGCGCGGACGCGGGCCCGCCGCCCGTGTACCAGGAGTGCGACGTCTTCACCAACGCGCCGTGCGCGCCCGACGAGGCATGCTACCCGGCCGCGCTCCCGCCGCAGAAGAAGTGCGAGACGGAGACGTACGGCTCCTTCTGCGAGCCCGTCGGCACGGGGACGCAGGGCGCGCCGTGCGACAACACCGTCGGCTGCGCGGCCGGCTTCGTCTGTCTGATCACGGGCGCCAACACCCAGTGCGCGCGCATGTGCGATCTCAGCGGGGGCCACAGCTGTCCGTCGGGCTTCGTGTGCGAGCCGATCGACGTCCCCGGCTTCTCGGCATGCTTGTGACGCGGCGTTCCGGGCTCGCAGCGCTCGCGGCGCTCGCGGCGACCATCGTGCTCTCCGCAGGCTGCGGGGCGCGAAGCCAGCTCGACCCGTGCGTGCGCGACGCGGACTGCGCGAACGTCGACCTGTGCGCCACCTACAAGTGTCTGTGGGACGACTCCATCCACGACAAGGCGTGCCAGCTCCAGCAGCGCACCAACTGCGACGACGGCGACCCTTGCACCACGGACTCGTGCGACGAGAGCACGGGCGCGTGCGTCAACACGCACTCGACCCAGGACCTCGACGGCGACGGCCACCGCGGGCCGCTCCCGGGCTACTCGCCGGGCGCTCCGGGCTCGTGCGGCGACGACTGCGACGACACCGACCCGCGCGCGTTCCTCGGCAACCCGGAGACGTGCGACGGCGTCGACAACGACTGCGACGGCATCGTCGACAACGGCGCCACCTACGTGCCGCAGATCGGTACCGACTTCCAGGTCTCACGGCCCGGCTTCGACTGGGCCGAGCCCGAGAGCTTCACGCGGGCCGGCACGCAGGGCATCTTCTCCACGTACGGAGCCTCCCTCGCCGGACAGTACTCGCCCTACGTCCAGCCGCTCGACGCCTCGGGCAAGCCGAACGCGTCGGTCGCGGTGCTGACCGGCACGGTGGCGCTCGGGAGCAACACCACGAGCGCGTGGACGGGCGATCGCTTCGGCGTCGCGTGGAGCGACCGCCGCGACGGCAACTACGAGATCTACTTCGCGCTGCTCGACGCGTCGGGCAAGAAGATGGCCCCCGGCGACGAGCGCATCACCGTGAGCAAGGGCTTCTCGCTGTATCCGTCGATCGCCTGGACGGGCCAGGAGTTCGTCATCGTCTGGCAGGAGGAGACGAGCTCGGCCGACTTCAAGATCCAGGGCCAGCGCCTCGACCTCGAGGGACGCCTCATCGGCAACATCGCCACGCTGACCGCGGGCGCTCACGACGACCAGGGTCCCGCCCTTGCTGCGGGGCGCAACGAGCTCGGCGTCGCGTGGGTGCGGCAATCGAGCCTCACCCAGGACATCGTCTTCCAGCCCTTCGCGTTCGACCTGACCGGGCTCCCCAGCGCCCCCGTGCCGACGCCACTCACCACCCCGGCCATCAGCGGGGACGCTCCGAGGATCAGCTACGACCGCAAGAACGATCGCTACGTCGTCGCCTTCTACGACCCGTCGCCGAGCAAGCGCGTCGTGTACGGCTCCATCGCCGACAAGAGCGGGACGGTCGTGGTCCCCGCGACCGACGTCTCCGCGACGCCGCTCCAGGCGCGCGACGCGGCCGTCTTCGCGTTCGGCGATCGTGTGCTCTTCGTCTACGCCGACGACCGCGATCAGAACGCCGGCTACGAGCTCTACGGCCACGAGCTTTCCGCCGATCTCTCGGCCGAGCTATCGCCTCCGAAGCGCATCACGGTCGCCCCCGGCGACAGCATCGAGCCCCTCCTCTCGTTCGCCGCCGACGGGACCGTACTCGTGCTCTTCCGGGACGATCGCGGCCCGAACCCGGCGGTGTTCGAGACCGGCCTGAAGTGCGTGATGCCATGATCGGGGCCTGAGGCAGAAGTCACTCGAGCCGCTCGAATCTTGACCGAGAGCCGGCGTCGACATGCGGCAGCGTGATTCCGCGGCCGAGCCGCCGCATTGTGGCGTCCAGTTCGACTGGGAGGCCAAAGGCCTGGCGGCTTGGGCACGCCAACACCCTACGTGCCGGTCCCGCCGGGAGTTCACGCTGCCGCCTGTTGGCGACCCGTGTGGCGCAAGACTGTCAACTCAAGTGTTCTGCCGAGTAGCGGGCTATGATGCCCGTCCATGCCGGCGCTCCCCAACGTCCGCGCGAGCGCCATCCTGGCTCGCCTCCGCTGGGTCGAGGAGCACCACGGGCGTGAAGCCAGGCGTGCGATCCTGGTCTCCATCCCGCCCACGCAGGCGACCGCGCTCCTCGAGGCGGTGAACCCGTCGGGCTGGGTGCCGTTCGACGCCTTCGTCGCCCTCTGCACGGCGATCGACCGCGCCTACGGCTCCGGAGACCTCGCGCTCTGTCGCACGCTCGGCCGCTACGCCGCCGAGGTCAACCTGCCCACGCTCTACCGCATCTTCTACAAGATCGGCAGCTTCCGCTTCATCATCTCCAAGGCGAGCTCGGTGTGGTCCGCGCACTACGACTCGGGGCGTGCGAGCACTCACGACGTCCCGGGCGGGGGAGTCGCCTTCATCGTCGAAGGCTTCGCGTCGCCGCACCGCGCGCACTGTCTGTCGGTGCTCGGCTGGATCGAGCAATCCGCGGTGATGAGCGGGGCGAAGGTAGTCTCGGCGGGGGAGGTCCGCTGCCGGACCCGCGGTGACGCCGTGTGCGAGTTCCGCGTCGAGTACCGGTAACGAAGCCGAAGCCGAAGCGGAAGCCGAAGCGGTGCGTCATTCATGACGCTCGATGCGTCATGAACGACGTGGCCAATACGCCCGCCAAGGCCCCACCTCGGTTACCATCGGCCCCATGCGCCACACGATGATGGACTTCCCGCTCACCCTCGATGTCCTCTTCCGGCGCGCGGGGGCTCTCTACGCCGACGCGGAGATCGTCTCGCGCCTGCCGGACAAGTCGCTCCATCGCCACACCTACGCCGATTTCGATCGCCGCACGCGCAAGCTCGCCAGCGCCCTCGCCGCGCTCGGCCTGCGCAAGGGCGACCGCGTGGCCACGCTCGCCTGGAACCACTACGCCCACCTCGAGGCGTACTTCGGCATCCCCATCGCCGGCGGCGTCCTCCACACCCTCAACCTGCGCCTTCACCCCGACGACATCTCCTACATCGCGGCGCACGCGGGCGATCGCTTCGTCATCGTCGACGACGTGCTCCTGCCGCTCTTCGAGAAGTGCCAGCACGCGGCGAAGTTCGAGAAGGTCATCGTCGTGCCCCTCACCGGCCAACCCGTGCCCGCGGGTCGCATCGACTACGAGAAGATGCTCGCCGAGGCCGACGAGAAGGCGCCGCTGCCCGTGCTCGCCGAGAGCGACCCGATGGGCATGTGCTACACGTCCGGCACCACGGGCAAGCCCAAGGGCGTCGTGTACTCGCACCGCGCGATGTGCCTGCACTCGCTCGCCGCGGGCCTCGTCGACACGCTCGGCGTCTCGCGCAACGACACGGTCGTCGCCGTCGTCCCCATGTTCCACGCCAACGCTTGGGGCCTTCCGTACGTCTGCGAGATGGTCGGCGCCAAGCAGGTCTACCCCGGCCCGCACCTCGATCCGGCGAGCCTGCTCGACCTGTTCGAGAAGGAGGCGGTCACGCTCGCCGCGGGCGTTCCGACGATCTGGATGGGCATCCTCGAGCAGCTCGAGAAGAACCCCGGCCGCTGGAAGCTCCAGCCCGGCCTGCGGATGGTCGTGGGCGGCTCCGCCGCCCCGGAGGCCATGATCCGCACGATGGACAAGCACGGCCTGCGGGTCGTCCACGCGTGGGGCATGACCGAGACCACGCCTCTCGGCTCGGTGAGCCACCCGCCGCCGCAGCTCACCGACGAGGACGAGATCTACGCGGTGCGCGCCAAGCAGGGCATCCCGTCGCCGTTCGTCGAGCTCCGCGCCGTCGGCGACTCGGATGAAGTGCCGCGCGACGGCAAGACGCCCGGCGAGCTGCAGGTCCGCGGCTGCTGGGTCGCGAGGGAGTACCACGAGCTGCCCGAGGAGACCGAGGCGCGCTGGACGAAGGACGGGTGGTTCAAGACGGGCGACGTCGTGACCATCGATCCCCACGGCTACATCAAGATCACCGACCGCACGAAGGACCTGATCAAGTCGGGAGGCGAGTGGATCAGCTCCGTCGAGCTCGAGAACCTGCTCATGGGTCACCCGGCGGTGAAGGAGGCGGCCGTCGTCGCCGTGCCGCACCCGAAGTGGGCCGAGCGGCCGCTCGCGGTCGTCGTGAAGAAGGACGGCGCGACGGTCACCGACGACGAGCTGCGCACCTACCTGGCGGCGAAGGTCGCCAAATGGGCCGTCCCGGACGCGTATGCGTACGTGGACGCCATCCCGCGCACGTCGGCCGGCAAGTTCCTCAAGAGCGAGCTGCGCGAGCGCTTCAAGGACTGGAAGTGGTGAGCCGGCCTCGGCTCTAGGCCGCCTCGACGTTCAAACCGAACGCAGCGACGCCCCGCCCGCGCAGCTCGCGGCGCAGCGACTCCTGGCGATGAGGCGCGCGCGCCAGGGTGGCCACGATCCAGGCCGACCACTCGTCGAGCATGACGCTGCACGAGAAGTCGCTCTGCTCGCCGAGCAGCGTCGCCTTCCAGGCCTGCGCGGTGGTCACGAACGAGTCGCTCCGGACGACGGCGCCGGATTCCGTGCGGGCGAGCATCCCTGCCGCGACGAGCGCGTCGAGCGTCGCCGCGTCGACCGCGTGCGCCTGGAGGCGAGCGGTGCCGAGCATCCCGGGCAGCAAGTCGACGACCTTGGCGGGAGCGCCCGCGGCGAGCGAGACGTCGACGAGGGTGCGGACGTAGAGCTCGAAGAGGTCGGGCTGGGAGGGGGGAGGCACGGAGTCGGAGGCAGAGGCAGAGGCAGAGGCAGAGATGGTTTCGGCGACGGCTTCGGTCTCGGCGACGGCTTCGGTCTCGGCGACGGCTTCGGTCTCGGCGACGGCTTCGGTCTCGGCGACGGCTTCGGTCTCGGCGACG
>DATIQP010000694.1:0-9630 GCA_035470765.1 Polyangiaceae bacterium
TACCCCGCCCTGCGCACCGGCAACCGCGAGCTCGGGCCGCAGGTCAACCTCACCGGCGGCGCGAGCCTCCGCACCGGCCTCGGCAAGAGCGCCGACCCTCGCGCGTGGATGCTGGGCGTCGACGTCACGTTCACGTCGACGCAGTACCTCGACGACATCTACCTGACCCAGCGCTTCTCTGCGGTGGGCTCGGTCTCGCTGGAGGCGGCGCTATGAAACGGATCGCGCTCGCCTTGCTGGGTCTGGTCGCGGCCACCTGCGATCCCGTCCACGACGAGGCGGTGGCCGCGCTCCCGGGCGAAGCGCCCGGCGTCCCGCGCGGGCCGACGCACCGGCCCGGGCAACCGTGTCTGCTCTGTCACGCCGGCCAGTTCAGCGTCGCCGGCACCGTGTTCGTCAGCGCCAGCGACGTCGCGCCCGCGGTCGGCGCCGGCGTCGCGCTCACCGACAGCCAGGGCCACACCTTCGACGCGACGACGAACGAGGCCGGCAACTTCTACGTGCGGACCGACCAGTTCTCGCCCGCGTATCCGATGAAGGTCGCCGTCGCCTACGGCGGCGTCACCGTGAAGATGACGGCGAACGTGGGCCGCGACGGCGCGTGCGCGAGCTGCCACTTCGATCCACCCGGGCCGGCCTCGCCCGGCCACGTCTACATCCCGCCGGACGGCAACGCGCCATGAGACTCGCGCGCTCGCTCGCCCCGATCGCCCTCGCCGCCTGCGGCGTCGCGCTGGCCTGCTCGACGCCCGCGTGGGACGCCCGCTTCGTCGAGACGGTCCCGGATCGCGCGACGTTTCCGCCGGTCGCGGACTTGCTCGTGCACCGCTGCGGGACGCTGGACTGCCACGGCTCGACGGCCCGCAACATGCGCCTGTACGGGAGCATCGGCCTGAGGCTCGCGCCCGGCGACCGCCCCGTCTCGAAGGGACAGACGACCGCGGCCGAATACGACGAGGACTTCGCGTCGGTCGTGGGCCTCGAGCCCGAGGTGATGAGCGCGGTGGTGGCCAGCGGCGGCGCGAGCCCCGACCGGCTCACCTTGATCCGCAAGGCGCGCGGCACCGAACACCACAAGGGCGGCGCGCTCTGGAGCGAGGGCGATCCGCAGGATCTGTGCGTCACCTCCTGGCTCTCGGGCCACACGGACGAGGCCGGCTGCGTCAGCGCGACCCGGTCGAGCTTCTGATCTCCGCGAAAGCAGCCCGTAAAAGGTGGTGCAGGGTGCTTGAGAAGCTGCGCGGGGCCCAGTATGATTCCCCTGATCGTTGCCGGTGAAGCAGCTTGTCAGGCTGCGGCCCTTCACTTGGGAGTTTGAATGCGTGCGAATTGGCGCTCCAGAGGCGTCGTCCTCGGCGGTTTGCTGGTGGTCAGCTCGGTCGCTTGTGAGCTCGTCGTAGGAATCGGCGAGCAGCCCCACCTCGTCGACGGCGGCGACGGAGGAGCAGGCGAAGCCGAAGCCGGCCCGCTCACCTGCACGTTGCCCGCGGCTGGCGACCCGAAGACCGCGGCGAGGGTACGACTGGCGAACGTCGTTCCGTCGCTCGACGGCTACGACTTCTGCTTGACCCCGTCGGGTGGGGCTCCTCCTGCGGCCGGCGTGCTCGCCTCGGGCGGCGGCGGGTGCCCGGCCTTGCTCTACCGCAACGTCCTCGCGCCGTACGCGCTCCCATCCGGAACGTACAAGGTCGACGCGGTCGCGGGGGGCGCGACCGATTGCAGCAACCCCGTGGCGACGGCGCCCAGCGTCAACTTCGACCCCGCCACGACCACCACGGTCATCCTTTTCGGGACGGGCGGCGGCGCGCAGCTCCAGCTCAAGGCGTTCCGCGAGGAGGAGAGCACCATCTCCGAGCCGAAGGTGCGCTTCATCAACGCGTGGAGCGACGGGCCATCCGGTCTCGACATCGGCACCACCTCCAAGGACGAGCTTCCGGCGACCATCATCGGCACCCAGCTCTACGCCCAGAACGCGCCCTACGCGAACGTGGCGCCGCAATCCGCCAAGGTGGATTCGAACGGCTACTTCACCGTCATCGGGCAAATCACCATCCCCATGGGGTTCGGCGAAAGCGGCACGGACGCGGGCGCTACGAGCGTCGCGGTTGTCCGCAACGTGAGCACGAACGGCAGCCTCAGCACCTTCGCCATCGGCACGCAGTCCGATCCACGCTTCCCCGTCGACCTCATGGTCTGCAGCCAAGATGCGCCGCCCGAGGGGATCTACACGCCGTGCTCCAACAAGAGCGCCAACGACGTCGTCGTCGACGTCTATAACATCCAGCTCCAGGGGCGATTCACTCCGCTCGAGGTCGAGCGCCGCCCCGCCATCCAGAACGCCATCGCCAACTTCGACGGCGACTTCGCCTGCATCGCGGAGGCGTGGGACGAGAAGGACAAGGCAGCGATCATCAACGCGGCCAAGGCTCATTTCCCCTACGCCGCCACGTTCACGACCGACCTGAACACCGTGCCCAACGATCCGCGCGATCAGAACGGCCAGATCCCACCCGCGTACACCACGGCGGCTTGCCAGGCGAACCCCCAGGTGCTCCAGGATTTTCTCACCTGCTTGTCGCAGAACTGCACCACCGGCGCCGCGGGCGACATGAACGGGCAGTTCCCAGAAAACGACCTGCAGTGCATCATCAACAGTTGCTTGGGCCCGGGCGCTGCGCTGCTCTCCGACCCCGAGTGCTACTCGTGCACCATCACGCAAATCGAGTCGGGCTCGACCTTCGCCAACAGCCAGACGCAGTGCACGACCAACCCGCTGGCCCGCTTCGCGTTCAACGGGGACGTCGGCATCATTCTCTTGTCGACGCGCCCGTTCCTGCCAGCGAGCACCCCGACGGACGGCGGGTTGCCGCCGGATGATGCTCCCGCCCTGTTCGTCCTCCCTTCGACCGAGTATCGGGCGGCGGCAATCCGCGCCTCGGTCGACCTGACGGCCCTACCCCAACTTCACACGTATGCGGACGTCTACTGCGCCATCCTCACGACCCCCGCGACGAGCTCACAGCGCCCATACTCGGGCCAATACGGAGGCGGTGGTGGGACGTCCGCCGAGCAATGGGCCAACGAGAACCTCCTTCAGGCCCAGCAGCTCACCAACTGGGTGAAGACCGTGTCCGGCGCCCGAAAGCGCCGCGCCATCGTCGCCGGCGAGTACTACACGGGCCCCGGGATCAGCGGCCTCACGCCCCTCAACGTCCAATCGTACAACGCCATGACTCAGGTGATCCCGCTCGCGATGGCTCCGGGGTACACTCCCACCTGCACGTACTGCGGCACCAATCCCATCGTGGCTGCCGGAGGCGGGAGCTTCCAGAACCAATGGAGCAGCTACGCACTGCTGAGCGACCTGGCGGTCCCCGAGACGCTCAGCAATACCGTGATCGTGACGGATCCCGTCGTTACGACCGATGCTGGCGCCGACGGCGGGACCTTGATGGTTCCACCCTCACTTTACTACGGCATGCGCACGGTCATCCGCGTGCGAAACTAGCATTCGACACCATACATTCGCGCTCGCCAACATGATACGCTGCAAGAGTCGATGACCGCGCCCACCCAGAAACCGGCGCCCCCCCTCGAGATCGGGGCCATGGTCGCCGAGAAGTACCGCATCGAGGCGTTGCTCGGTGAAGGCGGGATGGGGTTTGTCTTCGCAGCCCTGCACGTTCAACTCGGGCACCGTGTCGCGCTGAAGGTGCTCCACTCCTCCGCGATCTCGGACCGCGAGGTGACCGAGCGATTTCTCCGAGAGGGTCGCGCGCTCGCACGCCTCCAGGGCGAGCACATCGCGCGCGTCTCGGACGTGGGCACGCTCCCGAGCGGCAACCCGTACATGGTCATGGAGTTCCTCGAGGGGCAGGACCTCGCGCGAGAGCTCGCCGCGCGCGGCCCGTTGCCGCTGCACGAGGCCGTCGAGTTCGTCGCGCAGACGTGCGAGGCCCTCGCCGAGGCGCACGTGCGCGGGATCGTCCACCGGGATCTCAAGCCGGCGAACTTGTTCTTGTGCCACAAGCTCGACGGCGACGTGAGCATCAAGGTGCTCGACTTCGGGATCTCGAAGGTCAGCAGCATGACCGACGGCATCAACGTCGAGGCCGAGAACATCACGATGACGGCGACGCTCGTCGGCACGCCGAAGTACATGTCGCCCGAGCAGATCCAGGACAGCCGCTCCGTCGACTGGCGGACCGACATCTGGGGCCTCGGCACCATCTTCTACGAGCTGCTCACGCAGAAGCGCCCGTTCGCGGCGCCGACGCTCGCGCTCGTCTGCGTCAAGGTGCTGCACGAAGAAGTGCCAGCCCCGAGCACCCTCCGCCCTGACCTCCCTCCCGGCATCGACGCGGTCATCGCCAAGTGCCTAATGAAGCACCCCGCGGATCGCTACTCGAACGTGGGAGAGCTCGTCGAGGCGCTCATTCCGTTCGGCAACCCGAGCGTGCGCGCGTCGGCGCTGCGCATCCAGCGCATCCTCAACGCGAGCCTCCGCTCCAGCGGTCCTCGCCTCGGCCCGGATTCGAGCGGCAATACCCCCGGCTTGCTCGCCATCACCCACACCCCGAGCGCCGACATCCTGAGCGCGGACTCGGGCCAGCCAATCTCGCGCACTCCGTCGGCCCTCCGCGCCGAGAAGGAGATCGCCACGCTGACCGTCGGCTCGCCGTCGATATCGGACGGCGTGGCACGGTCACGACGAAACCGGATCGTCGCCATCGGCGGCGTCGCGCTGGTGATCGGCATCCTCTCCTTCTTGGCCCTCCGGTCGCCCAAGTCGACGGAGGCGAGCGTTACGACCGCCGCCAGCAGCGAGGTCCAGCCCGCCGCAACGCCGGAGGTCAAGCCGACGCCGCCGGTCACCGCGACCGCCGACACGACGCCGGCCCCGACGAACGAGCCGAGCGCGACGGCTGCCACGCAGAGCACCAAGACGCACCAGTGGGTGCGACCTCCGCCCGTCGTCGTCCACCACCCGACGACCACCGCCACCACCCCAACGACCACGGCTCCGCCTCCGCCGCCGCCTCCGACCCAAACGGCTCCGCCTCCCCCCCCGAAAGGAACAGGAGATGTCCTGGAAGATCGTCGCTAGTACGATCCTTGCGTGCGTGTTGATGCAGGTTGGCGTGGCGCACGCGCAAGTGTCGTCCTCGGACGCCGCGATCGCGCAGTCGCTGTTCGACGAAGGCCGCAAGCTCATGGCCGAGAAGAAGTACAAGGAGGCCTGCCCGCGCCTCGAGCGAAGCTACAAGCTCGATCCGGCGGCGGGCACGCTCCTCAACCTGGCGGTGTGCCACGAGGCCGTCAACAAGACGGCCACCGCGTGGGACGAGTTCAGGGAGTCGGTGACGATCGCCCGGCGCGAGAACCGCGAGGAGCGCATGAAGTTCGCGCAGTCTCACGTCGACGCGCTCAAAGACCGCCTCTGCACGCTCACCGTCAAGCAAGCGGTGCAAGAGTCGGGGCTCGAGTGGAAGCTCGACGGCGCCAACATGGGCATCGAATCGCTCGGCGTCGCCCTCGCGATCGATCCCGGCTCGCACGTCGTGGAGGCCAAGGCGCCCGGCAAGAAGCCTTGGAAGACGGAGTTCGAGGTCCACAAGGACGCCGAGACGAAGGCCATCGAGATCCCGGTGCTGGTCGCGCTGCCGCCGGAGGAGCTCGCCAAGGAGAAGAAGGGGCTCTCGCCGTGGCTCTTCGTCGCGGGCGGCGTCGGCGTCGTCGGGATCGGCATGCTCGCGGTAGGCGGCATCGAGGCGCTGTCCGAGTGGAACGTCCGCACCAAGAATTGCGGTAGCGGTATCGGTATCGCCGCGGATCCCAACGCGTGCAACCAGGCGGGCGCTGACGCGGACAAGCAGGCGCGGACCTGGGCGATCGTGGCTGACGTCGGGCTGGGCGTCGGCATCGCCGGTACCGTGGCGACGATCATCATCGCCGCCGTCGGGCACCCGAAGTCGAAAGAGGCTCCTCCGCCCGCGAAGATTTCGCTCTCCCCCACCCTGACGCCCTACTCGGCCGGCCTCTCGCTGGGCGGCGTGTTCTAGGCACGACGAATCACCAGCGGCGCTTTCCGTGACCGCTTGGTCGCGCGCACGCTTCGCGACGTAGTCACGCAAGAACTTCCACGTGTCCGCGCGCGGCACGCGCCCGCGCGGCGTAGAAGCCTCGAATTCCCCACGGTCGCTCGATGGGCACGGTCGCTGCTTAGGCGGACCGGCTCACGACGAGTCGCCTGCGAGCCGGAAGGTCCGGCGCGGGGCGGAGCGCAAGGAGACGACCATGGAACAGAACATCGAGACGGGCGACAACCAGCGGCTGAGCGACGCGATCGAGGCGGCCATGCGCTCGGTTCACGGAGGCTCCCCGGTCATGGGCGGCGCGGTCGACGGCGTCGAGCGGCTGGCGGATCGAGCCCGCGAGCGCGTCCGGGACGCCTTCCGCGAGCGCGTGTCCGAGGCCGCGCGCGAGCGTCTCGGCGAGATCGTGCGGGACCGCATCCGCGACGTGCTGCGCCAGCGGCTGGTGCAAGACATTCGCATGGCCCTCATGGAGGGACAGGTCGCGGGCACGTTCGACTTCGAGCGCGTGGGCGAGAAGCTCCGCGAGCGGCTCGCCGAGGCGATCCACGAGCGCGTGACGGAGGTGATCCGCGAGCGGATCGGCGATGCCATCCGCGAGCGTCTCCTCGTCGCGATCCGGGAATCGCTCAGTGAAGGCCCGCTGGCCCAGCTCCTCGCCGCAGACGACGTGGAGCACGTCGCCGTCAAGATCCGGGAGCGGCTGGAGCCGGAGATCCGTGAGCGCATCGTCACCGCGGCGCGCGAGCGCCTGCGCGAGGTGGCCCGCGAGCGCATCCAGCACGTCGTGCGCGAGCGGCTACGCGAGGCGATCATCACGGGCGCGTCGCAGTTCTCGCCGGGCGTCCCCGGCAACGCCGAGCGCATCGTCAGCATGGTTCGAGACCGCCTCGGCGAGGCGCTCGAGGAGCGGCTGGTCGAAGGCTTCCGCAACCGCCTGCGCGACGTGATCCGTGAGGGTCTCGAGGACGCCGCGCGCGAGCGCCTGCGCGAGGAGCTTCGCTCGGCGCTGGCGGAGCGTCTGGCGAGCGGCCGGCTGGCCGTGCGACAGCGACAGTTCGCCTTCGCGACGAGCCCCGGAGGCGGGATGTTCGGCACCGGGGTGCTCGCAGAGCAGCTCCGCGAGAAGATCGCCGAGGTGGCGCGCGAGCGGATCACCGAGGCGATGCGGGACCGCTTCGAGATGGCGGTCAGGGAGCGGCTGGAAGAGGTACTGCGAGAGCGGCTGCGCTCGGCGATCCGCGCGTCCTTCGTCGAGCAGAGCCTGCTCGGTAGCGGGTTCGACTACGAGCAGATCGCCGACGGCATCCGCAGCCGGCTGGCCACGCCGCTCCGCGAGGAGCTGACCGAGGCCCTGGAGGAGCGGCTCCGCGAGGCGCTCCGCGAACGCCTGGGCGAGGCCGTGCGCACGGCCGTCCAGCAGCGAATGGCGAGCCCCGAGTTCGGAACCCAGGGCGTCCACTAGGTGCGAGCCGCGTCGGGCCCGCGGGGAGATCCACCCTTCCCGCGGGCTCGCGCTCTTTCGCGTGCGCCAAATCGGCCTCAGAACAGGCCGTTCTTCTGGACGTCCTTCACGATGACCCCGACGAAGCTCCCGATCGCGTCGTCCAGCGACGTGGGCTCTTCGCTCTCCGTCACCGCCGTCCACACGAGCTTCTCGCTCGCGGCCTCGTAGAGGTTCGTCTGCAATACGTACTTCTTGGTCTCGTAGGTGTATCCCGGTGACGAGACGATGCTGTAGCTCTGCGTGTAGTAGGTGTCCCATCGGGACGCGTACGCAGGGTAGCCTCCCACTCCCAGGGGGTAGACCTCGGTTTCCGCGGGCACCACGACGGTCTCCCGCTTGACGTCGACGAGGCGTGTCACCATCACCGAGTCCCGATCGGTGCTGGGCAGCTTGTCCTTGATCGTCGCCGCCGTAAGCTCCTTCTCGGGGAAGAGCGTGTAACTCGCCACCGCGTCGACGCCGATGCCCCGCAGGCCGCTGGCGAGCGCGTCCTCGAGCTTGACGCGAACGACACCCTTGTTGGCCACCGCCAGGACGAGCGGCTTCCTGAGAGCGCCGCTGCGGTACGACGCATCGTGCCAGGAGGTGACGAGCGCGGTGGACGGGGTGCATGCCGCGATGGGCGCCAGCATCCCAACGAGCAGGAGCGTCGAGAGATGTCGTGAGGTGATCATGAGCTTCACCATCCGTCGTCGGTGCGTGTCCACGTGTCGTCGGGGTCGTAGCGGTCCATGTCCGCGGCGATGCGCGCCGTCCCGGGGCCGAGGTCCTTCTGGTAGACCACGCCGTCGTAGCTGACGATGAACGTCTGCACGCCCGTGACCCCGTACTCGGCAGGCCAGGCGACGAGGGCGAAGCCGCCGATCATCGCGCCCTTGACGAGGTAGTCCAGCTTGCCCAGGCGCGCCGCGGGCCCCTGTCCCTTCAGGACCTTGAAGTAGTAGCCGTGGAAGGGCTTGCCCTGCGCGTACCCCTGCTCGAGGGCCTTCGCGACCACCTCGCCCACCGGGCCTCCCCAGCTTCCGTCCGGGTTCTGCCAGGCGAGCCCGTCGTGCTTCCCGGGAGAGCTGATGATCTTCTGCGCGTACTGATTCACTCCGGAGTTGTCGTGAATCTCGGAGGCGTACTGCTCCTGGGCCTCCACGTAGCCACGACAGATGGTGATCGCGTCGAGCTCGTTCGCTCCGATGCGCCGCCTCACCACCTCGTCGCGGCCCTCCTTGGTGTCGAAGTACCACTTTCCGTTCTTCTGGATGATGGGGACGGGAGCCGGCCACTCGTCCTTCCCGATGAGCAGGGTCGCGCGGGACGGGTTGCCCGGATCGGTGATCACCAGGTGCTTCTCCTGCGCCTTGGCGACGAACGTGGCCGCGCGGGCCCGGTCGCCGACGTGGTCCTCGGAGGCCACCATGTCCTTGCCCTCGCTCCCGAGGATCTCGAGCAGGGCCGGGACGTCGTAGCTCGCGGCGGCCTGGATGAACGCTTCGGCGGCTTGCTGCGGCGTGGCGAACGCCTTCTGCGCTCCAGGCTGGCCGGCTTGCGGCGTGGACGGTGGAGTGGCGCAAGCGAGAGAGAACGCAAGGGCCACGACGACGAGAAGCATGTTCCTCATGGCTGACTCACCTCCTCCGCCCACCGCCGCCACCACCACGGCGACCGCCCGTGCTGGCACTACCCCGCGAGCTGCTGGCGCGCGCGCCGCCTCCGCTGTATCCGCCGGACCCGCCTCCGAAGGCGCCGCCGCCTCTCGGCTGCGCGCTGGGCGACACGCTGCGGTTGCCGACGCGGTCGCCGCCGCCCGCGCCTCCGCGGCTCCCCGCGGCGGGCTGCTGTCTGGGCGCTGCTCCGGCTTGGCGCCCTCCTCCCCCAGCTTGCTGCCTGCCGCCCCCGGGCTGCGCGCCGGCACCGCCTAACTGCTGCCGCGCACCGGCTTGCCGCTGGGCCGCGGACGCATCGCGCGTCGTGCCGCCGAATCGGCCGGCCGTCTCGCGATTCCCATAGGGAGCGCCGCCGCGGTGTTGCGGATTG
>DATIQP010000695.1:0-2352 GCA_035470765.1 Polyangiaceae bacterium
TCGTGGTCGTGATCTTCGTGGCCCATCAGGAACGCACCCGAAGGATCCGCGCCGCCGCGAACGCGGCGCCGAAGCCGTTGTCGATGTTCACGACCGTCACGCCCGACGCGCAGCTCGTGAGCATCCCCAGCAGCGCGGCCAGCCCCTGGAACGACGCCCCGTAGCCCACCGAGGTGGGCACCGCGATGACCGGCGCCTCGACCAGGCCCCCCACGACGCTCGCGAGCGCCCCCTCCATGCCGGCGACGACGATGGCGACCTTCGCCCGGTCGATCATCTCGCGACGATGGAGCAGCCGATGGATGCCGGCGACGCCCACGTCGTAGACGCGCTCGAAGGTGACCCCGAGCATGCGCATCGTCTCCGCGCACTCTTCGGCCACGGGCAGGTCGCTCGTGCCCGCGCTGACCAGCGCCACGGTCTCGGTCGAGATGGGGACGATCGGGGTGTGCTCGAGCGTGAGCGCGCGCGCCATGGCGTTGTGGCGCACGGCCGGCATGAGCTTCTGCACCTCGAGCGCCTTGGCCTCGTCGACGCGCGTGACGAGGACGTTGTGCCCGTGCCGCGCCAGCTCCGCCGAGATGCCCGCGATCTGCTCCGCGGTTTTGCCCTGGCCGAGGATGACCTCGGAGGCGCCCTGCCGGAGCGCGCGGTGGTTGTCCACCGTGGCATAGCCGAGGTCCGAGAAAGGCAGATCGCGCAGCTCGCCGAGGGCCACGTCCACGGACGCGTCCCCGCGTGCGACCCTCTCGAGGAGCTCCTTGATGCGCTGCGGCGTCATGCTGGGCAACCTAGCACGCCGCCGGGTGGGCGGCGCCCGGCGCCTTCGGCAGATTCCGAATCTGTCGTTGCACTGTCGGCCGGGTCCGTAACATTCTTCCCCGCATGCCTCTGCCCCTCGCTGCCCTCGTCGCGCTGGCGCTCGGCGCGCTCTTCGCGCACGTCGCGCGGAGCGAGCTCGCGCAGATCGACGCGCTCCTGCCGTCGCGTCCCATGGCGATCGTGGCGGGGTTCGCCGCGCTCGTGTACGCGCCCGCCGTCGGGTACTTCGCCGCGTTCCACGGCGACTGGGCGTACATGTACTTCGTCCCGTGGCGGCACGTCCCGTCGGCGCTCGATCTCGTGCTCGTCGCGACCTGCGCAGCGCTCGTGCCCGCGGGGTTCTTGCTCGCGGCGCCGTTCGCGCGCGCGCGGCGGCGCGCGGCGGTCATGGCCCTCATCGGCGTGCCGGCCGGGCTCGCGACCCTGCTCGGGATCGCGTGCGAGCACCGGCTCGCGACGAGCGCCACGTTCGTGCAATACGCACACGACTTCGGCACGCAGCCGATGAGCTCGACCGCGCTCGGCCGCGCCGTGCTCTGGGCGATCCTGGTCGGGGCCGCCTCGACGCTGTGGTCGGTGCGCCTCTTGCGGGCTGCGCCTGCGCGCAGGCCGGGCGTGGCCCTCGACGCTGAGGTAGGCTG
The DNA here is from genome assembly GCA_035470765.1 of Polyangiaceae bacterium. Classification (GTDB taxonomy): domain Bacteria; phylum Myxococcota_A; class Polyangia; order Polyangiales; family Polyangiaceae; genus DASXHD01. The sequence goes on from DATIQP010000695.1 coordinate 1,464, forward strand.
AAGTCGTGTGGACGCACGGTGTCGCCATCCGGCCGGTGCCCGCTCACGCGGTGATCGACGAGCACACCATCGATCTCGTCCGCGATGGCTTCTCCGGCGACGACGACGACGCGCAGAAGCGCCTCGATGACGCGTTCGCGCGCTTCGAGGCCACGCAGCCCGAGCTCGCGGCACGGCTGAGCGACGCGCTCGAGGAGCGGCTGGACGAGACGGCCCTCGCCCTCGGCTACTTCCTCGGCATCGCGATCTGGCTCTCGTTCGAGCAGCAGTTCGGCCAGCGGCTGCGCAGGGTCGACGCGACCGGCGTCAAGGCCGTACAGGATGCGCTCGACCTAGAGGCCCAGCTGCGCGCGGACCGCCCGGGCGAGCCCCTCGACGTGGAGGACGTCATCGCCCGGGAGCAGCCCGCGCTGATGGCGTTCGTCAACGAGCACGTGGAGACCGCGCTCGACGGCGGCGGCCGAACCATCGACGTGGACGACGTCTACAACATGTACCGCACCATGCTGGTCGAGCTTCTGTGCCTGTCGCACGCGGTGGCCCCCCACCCGGGCGCGAAGACCCGGAGCTCGGAAGTCCTGGCGTAGGTCTTTTCGCTGGAATGAGCCGGGCGGAACTTGTGTTAGATCGCCCGCATGTACGACGTCCGCGCACTGAACGAGCTCGTCGCGAAGGAGAGCGCCTTCGTCGAGAAGATCACGAACGAGGTAGGCAAGGTCGTGGTCGGGCAGACCTACATGCTCGAGCGCGTGCTCATCGGCCTGCTCACCGGCGGCCACGTGCTGCTGGAGGGCGTCCCCGGCCTCGCCAAGACGCTCACGGTCCGCACGCTCTGCGACGCGATCAGCGCCAAGTTCGCCCGCATCCAGTTCACGCCGGACCTGCTCCC
>DATIQP010000696.1:0-5807 GCA_035470765.1 Polyangiaceae bacterium
TCCGAGACGTTCACTCCACCGATCGGCACCGGCCCCGCATCGACCACGTCGGGCACCGTCACGACGTCCTGCTTCGACGCCGCGTCTTTCCCCGCGCCGCCGCCGTCCGCCGTCCCAGGGTCGATCTGCCCGCCGCACGCACAGAGCAAAGCCAAGGCCGCCACGGTCCGCATGGCCCGCCGTCCAAAGCAAGCAGCATACCCGCGAGATCCACGCGGATTTCTCGCCCCCTCGTGCGATCCCTAACGCCGTCTCCGTCTCCGCCTCAGTCTCCGCCCCCCTCCCCTCTTCCCCTTCCCGGTCCCGTTCCCGTTCTTACATTCCCCTTCGTCTTCACCCTCTCACTCAGCGCAACCAGCTGCCCACAAGCCGCAGCGATATCCCCGCCGCCGCTGTAGCGCTTGTGCGAAAACACCCCCTCGGCCGCGAGCGCGTCGCGAAACGCCGCTTCGCGCTCGTTGGAGGACCGCTCGAAGGGATCCCCCTCGCCGATGGTGTTGTACGGGATGATGCTGATCCGCGGCCGGAGCCCCGTCTCGCGCTGGAAGCTCTTCGCCCGGGCGCCCAGCGCGCGGGCGTGGTCGGGCGTGTCGTTGCGGCCGTGCAGCAGCGTGACGGCCCACAGCGGCGCATAGCCGCTCGCGCGCGTGTGGACGGCCGCTGCGTCGAGCACGTCGTCGAGCGAGTGCGCGCCCTCGATCGGCATGAGCGAGCGCCGGTCGCCCGCGATCGCCGACCCGATCGACACACCGAGCCGGACGCGCGGCAGCTCGCGAGCGAGCCGCAGAATGCCGCTCGGGATGCCCGAGGTGCACACGGTGATCGCGCGGGCGTCGACGGGCTGCGCGCAAGGATCGGTGAGGACGCCGATCGCGGCGATGACGCGATCGAGGTTGGCCAGCGGCTCCCCCATCCCCTGGAAGACCACGCCGGAGATGCGCTGGCCCGGCTCGAGCGTGCGTCGCACCTCGCGAACCTGCTCGACGATCTCCCAGACCTCGAGGTTGCGGAGCAGCCCGAGGCGGCCCGTCGCGCAGAACGCGCAAGCGAGCGCGCAGCCGACCTGCGAGCTCACGCAGACCGAGAAGCGGCCGACCTTCTCGAGGGGGATGCGCACCGTCTCGAAGGCCCTGCCGTCCGCCCCGGCCAGCACGAGCTTGCGGAAGGGATCGACGGTGCTGGCCTGCGCGCCCACCCGCGCGAGCTCCGGCACGTGACCGCCGAGGCGCACCGCCTCGAGCGCCCCGCGCCGCACCCCCGTGATGGGCGAGCCGATCCCCTCGTCGCGATGCACCGCGGCCACGATCTTCCTGGCTTCCGCCTCCGTCAGCGCGGCCATGTGCGCGGAGAGAGAGACGGGGGTGAGGCCTTGCAGCGCGAGCATCGCGGCAGTCTATCTCTTTTTTGGGCGCGATTCGGAGATGCTATGGTGAGCGGGTGATTGCGCAGCGAGCGGACCAGGCGCGAGGTCGTGGCTGATGTTCGGGATGAGCTTCGGCGAGCTCGCCGTCGTGATCATCGTCGGCCTCATCGTGATGGGGCCGAAGGAGCTGCCCAAGGTGCTGCGCAAGCTCGGGCAGTGGGCCGGCAAGCTCCGCCGCATGGCCGCGGATCTGCGCGCGCAGAGCGGCATCGACGACGCACTGCGCGACGAGGGCCTCGACTTCGACATCCGGGAAATCCGCAAGCTCGCGCGGGGCGAGATCGACGGCGTCATGCGCCGCCAGCCTCCCAAGCCAATCGACACCATCGACGCGGCCGCCACGACGGCCCCCGCCCTCGCCCCGGCGCGCGAGCCCGCGCACTTCACGGACGTCTACGTCCCGACCGACCGCGAGAACCCTCGCGAGGGCCCCGACTCGTACGGAGCGCTCCCGGACACGTCGATCGTCTACGAGAACACGCTGCCGAAGGGCCCGCTCGCCGACGATCCGCTCTACGTCCTCGGCGACGCGAGCGCCACGCTCCCGGAGCGCAAGCCCGCCGCCGAAGCGGGCCCCGCGGCCGAGCCCAACGCGGGTAACGCGGAATGAGCGACGTGGTCGAGCAGACGCCCGAGCGTGACGTCAAGATGACGATCTGGGAGCACCTCAACGAGCTGCGCTCGCGGCTGGTACGCGCCGCGATCGGTATGCTCGTCACGACCAGCGTGGCGTGGGCCTACCGCGTGAAGATCCTCGCGTGGCTCATTCGCCCCTACGAGAAGGCGTGGATGGGCCGCCACATGCCCGGGGCCCCGGAGCTCCAGACGCTCTCGCCCGGCGACGTCTTCGTCGGTTACCTGCAGCTCTCGCTCGTCGCCGGCGTCATCGCAGCCGCGCCGGTCATCTTCTACCAGCTCTGGGCCTTCATCAGCCCCGGCCTCTACCAGAAGGAGAAGCGCTTCGTCTTTCCCTTCGTCATCTTCTCGACGACGCTGTTCCTCTCGGGCGTGGCGTTCGCGTACTACGTCGCGTTCCCCTTCACGTTCAACTACTTCTTTTCGCTGCTCGGCCAGGTCTCGGACAGCGGCACGGTGCTGACGCAGCGACCGACGCTCGAGTTCTACCTCGACTTCGCGACGCGCATGCTGCTCGCGTTCGGCGTCGTCTTCGAGCTGCCCCTCTTCATCGCGTTCCTCTCGCTCGCCGGGATCGTGACGCCCATGCAGCTGCTCCGCTTCGGGCGCTGGGCGGTGCTGCTCTCGTTCGTGGTCGGCGCGATCGCGACGCCCGGCCCGGAGATCACGAGCCAGATCGCCGTGAGCGGCGCGCTCGTCGTGCTCTACTTCCTCTCGGTCGCCGTGGCGTTCGTCATCGCGCGCAAGCCGAAGGACAAGGCCGAAGAGACCAAGAAGTAGGTCGGCTACGGGATTTCGGCGTGCGGCACCGGCAGGCGGCCGGCGTCGACCCACAACCCTTCGAGGTCGTACATCGTCCTCGCGTCCTCCTGCAGGACGTGCACGACGACATCCCCGAAGTCCATGAGCACCCAGCGAGCGATCGATTTGCCCTCGATCGAGAGCGGGCGGCGGCCGAGCTTCGAGAGCGCCTCCTCGATGCCGTCCGCGAGCGCGGCGACCTGGCGATCGCTGCGACCGGACATGAGCACCAGGAAGTCGGCGTAGTCGACCTTGCCCGCAACATCGAGGATCTCCAGGCCGACCGCCTTCTTCTCGAGGGCAGCGGCCGCGATGGCGATGGCGATGCGGCGGGCGTCGTCGCTCGCGAGGCTGACGTCGGACGCCGGCTTGCGTCGCTCGGCGGTGCGGGTCGCCTTGACGGGGCCGGCGGCGGCCAGGCGGTGCTCCGGAGACCCTGCGACCTCGCGATGCGCGAGCGGCGGCCGCACCTTCTTCGGCTTGGCGCCCGCCGCCTTCGGAGCTGGACCAGCGCCCGCACGCACGTGGTGCGTCTTGAGCTTGACCTTGTTCGGGCCGTCCTTCCGCCCGCCACCCCCACGCGTCCGCGTCGCCGCCAAGTTGACCTCTCTTTCGCCACAAAAGAGCATCGCGACGGCCTGGCCGTCAACTACGCCCGAATTTGCCCCTCGCCGTCGACGATCCACTTCATCGTCGTCAGCGCCTCGAGGCCCATCGGCCCTCGCCAGTGCAGCCGGCTCGTCGCGATGCCGATTTCGGCGCCGAGGCCGAGCTCGCCGCCGTCGTGGAAGCGCGTCGAGGCGTTGACCACGACGCACGCGGCGTCGACCTCGTGCCGGAAGCGCTCCGCGCGCGCCGCGTCGCCCGTGCAGATGGCCTCGGTGTGGCCGGAGCCATAGCGGCGGACGTGCTCGAGCGCGCCGTCCAGGCCGTCGACCACGCGCACGGCGACGATGCGATCGAGGAACTCGAAGCCGTAGTCCCCGGGGCTCGCGGGCTTGGCCTCGGGCACGAGGGAGACCGTGCGCTCGCAGCCGCGCAGCTCGCAGCCGCCCTCGAGCAGGGCGCGCGCGATGGGCGGGAGCAGGCGCCCCGCGTCCGCGGCGTCGACGAGGAGGCACTCGAGGGCGTTGCAGACGCCCGGCCGCGAGAGCTTGCCGTCGACGGCGAGGCGCGTCGCCATGGCGACGTCGGCGCCCGCGTCGACGAACATGTGGCAGACGCCCTTGTAGTGCTGCACGACGGGCACGCGCGCGTTCTCCGTCACGAAGCGGATGAGCGCCTCGCCGCCGCGCGGGATGAGGAGGTCGATCGCGCCCTCCGCGCGCGCCATCTGGAGCACGCTGTCGCGGCTCGTGTCGGCGAGCAGCTGCACCGCGTCGCGCACGTCTTCGGGGAGCGCGCCGCGGACGGCCTCGGCGATGGCGACGTTGGTCCGCAGCGCATCGGAGCCGCCGCGCAGGATCACCGCGTTGCCCGCCATGAAGCAGAGGGCGGCGGCTTCCGCGGTCACGTTCGGCCTCGCCTCGTAGATCATGCCGATGACGCCGAGGGGCACGCGGACGCGGCGCACGCGCAGCCCGTTCGGCCGGGAGCGGTCCTCGATGACCTCGCCCACCGGATCGTCCTGCCCGGCAATGGCGACGACCGCTCGCGCGACCGCGTCCAGGCGCTTCGCGTCGAGCGTGAGGCGATCGACGAGGGCGTCCTTCGTCCCATGGGCGCGCGCCTCGCTCACGTCACGCGCGTTCTCCGCGAGGATGCGTTCCGCGTGCTCGCCCAGCGAGGCCGCGCAGCGCCGCAGCGCGGCCCGCTTGTCTTCGGTCGGGGCCACCGCGAGCTTGTGGCTCGCGCGCCTCGCAAGCGCGCACGTTTCGGGGAACATCGCGAGCGGACGCTAGCACCACACCCGCGCGCGTCAAAAGCCGACGGAGAAGGTCGCCCCGAGCGTGGCGAAGGCGCGCACGTCGGCGATGGCTTTGTCGCCGGGGCCGAGCAGGCCGCCCGTCAAGCCCGCGCCGAGGCGGACGTCGGCATCGTCGAGCGCGAGCGAGTACTCGAGGCCCAATCGGCCGAGGCCGACGACCCCCCACCCATCGCTCGTGTCGCGGCTCACGTGCAGGCCGCCGAGGCCGAGCGCGAGGATGGGGTGGACGGGGCCGCCCTTGTGGAGGTCGAGCACCAGCTCGCCGGAGTAGAGGCCGAGCGAGCTGCCGAGGCGCGCCGCGGGATCGTCCGGGCTCTCTCCGCGGAACCAGGCCGCCGACAGGCGGACGCCCACCGTTCCCGAGCCGAAGTCCGCGGCGACCTGCAGGCCCGGTCCGATGCCCTGCCCCGACGTGACGACCGCGGGCCCGAGCGTCAGCCGGAACGGCGAGCGATAGGGGTCCTTCGGCAGGGGGTCCGGCTGTTCGGTCACCGGGACGTAGCGCAGCGGCGGCGGATCCGACGCGACGATCATGGGCCGAGGCGGTTCGGCGAAGTGCCCGACCGAGACACTGGCCGAGTCCGCCCGCGCCGGCTGCGACGCTGCCATGCACGCGATCACGCACGAGACTCTACACAGCGTCACGATTCGCATCGTCTCCTCCTGCCGCGCCCTTCCGGCGCTCTTTGCTGGAAACGGCGGCGCGCGTGGGGCCTTACACTCGCGGGATCTCGAACGGCGCGCAGGACTGGGGTATGCTCCCCGAATCGCATGCGGAGAGCCGCCTTTGCTTGTCTTCTCGCGGCCGTGGCCGTGCCGTTCGTGGTCACCCACGCGCGCGCCGACCAGGGCAAGCACCCTTCTCCCGAAGCGGTGCGGGCCGCCGCCAATCACTTCCAGAAGGCGAAGGACCTCTATCAGTCGGGCAACTACGACGAGGCGATCTCGGAGCTCGAGACGGCCCGCGCCCTCGATCCGTACGCGAAGGATCTCGTCTACAACCTTGGCCTGGTGCACGAG
>DATIQP010000697.1:0-5260 GCA_035470765.1 Polyangiaceae bacterium
TTCTGCCTTCTTTTCCAGTGCCCTGACAATCGTGGAATAGATTTTGAGGATAGCGTACCGTTCGTCGGTTGCCTCAACAACGGTCCAGGGCGCATACCGGGTATCGGTCTTATCCAGGAAATGATCGATGAGAACGATCGCATCGTCATAGTGCCGGTGAACCTCCCAGATCGACGGGGTGACGAGCCATGCCGTCAGCGGGTTTCTCTCCCGTTCGAGCAGCCGCTGCTTCTGTTCCTCCTTTGAAATGTGGAGGAAAAACTTGAGGATGATGGTCCCGTCATCGTAGAGGGGGCGCGGCGAAGCAGGGCGTGCCGGTGACGATCACCGTGCTCGTCGCGCTGCTCGTTTGTCTCATCCCGACGACGATCGGCGGCCTGCTCTCGGCCATCGGCATCGCCGGGATGGACCGGATGATCCAGGCCAACGTCATCGCGACGTCCGGACGCGCGGTCGAAGCCGCGGGCGACGTGGACGTGCTGCTGCTCGACAAGACGGGCACCATCACGCTCGGCAACCGCCAGGCCTCGGCCTTCGTCCCTGCGCCCGGCGTGTCGCCGTCGGCGTTGGCCGACGCGGCGCAGCTGGCCTCGCTCGCCGACGAGACGCCCGAGGGCCGAAGCATCGTGGTGCTCGCCAAGGAGAAGTTCGAGCTCCGTGAGCGCGACATCGCCGCGCTCGGCGCCCTGTTCGTGCCGTTCTCGGCGCAGACGCGCATGAGCGGCGTGGACATGAAAGATCACGAAATCCGCAAAGGAGCCGCCGACGCGATCGAAGCCTACGTGAAGGCGAGGGGCGGCGAGCTGCCGAGCGAAGTGCAGGAGAGCGTCGACACGATTGCCAAGCGCGGCGCGACGCCGCTCGTCGTCGCCGAGGCGCGCGGCATGACCCCGAAGGTGCTCGGCGTCATCGAGCTGAAGGACATCGTCAAGGGCGGCATCAAGGAGCGCTTCGCCGAGATGCGGCAGATGGGCATCAAGACGGTGATGATCACCGGCGACAACCCGATGACCGCCGCCGCCATCGCCGCCGAGGCGGGCGTCGACGACTACCTCGCGCAGGCCACGCCGGAGACCAAGCTCAAGCTGATCCGCGAGCAGCAGGCTGGCGGCCGCCTCGTCGCCATGACCGGGGACGGTACCAACGACGCGCCCGCGCTCGCCCAGGCCGACGTCGCCGTCGCGATGAACACCGGCACGCAAGCCGCCAAAGAGGCCGGCAACATGGTCGACCTCGACAGCAACCCGACCAAGCTCATCGAGATCGTCGAGATCGGAAAGCAGCTGCTCATCACGCGCGGCGCCTTGACGACGTTCAGCATCGCCAACGACGTGTCGAAGTACTTCGCCATCATCCCCGCGGCGTTCGCGAGCACCTACCCGGCGCTCGGCGCACTGAACATCATGCGACTCGCGACGCCCCAGAGCGCCATCCTCTCGGCCGTCATCTTCAACGCCCTCATCATCATCGCGCTCATCCCCCTGGCGCTCCGCGGCATCCGCTACCGCGCGATCGGCGCGTCGCTCCTGCTCCGCCGCAACCTGCTCGTCTATGGCGCCGGCGGCATCTTCGTGCCGTTCGTCGGCATCAAGCTCATCGACCTGATTCTGGTCGGGCTCCACCTCACCTGAGAGGCTCGTCATGCTCCGTGAAATCCGCCCCGCGCTGGTCCTCCTCGGCTTGCTGACGCTCCTCACCGGGGTGCTCTACCCGCTGCTCGTCACCGGCGTCGCGCAGGCCGCGTTTCCGCGGCAAGCCAACGGCAGCTTGCTCGAGAAGGATGGAAAGGCCATCGGCTCGCGGCTCATCGGCCAGCCGTTCGAGAATCCGAAGTACTTCTGGGGTCGGCTCTCCGCCACCGTGCCGGCGCCCTACGACGCGCGGTCGTCGACGGGATCGAACCTCGGTCCAACCAACCCCGCGTTGACGGAGGCCGCCAAGGCGCGCATCGACGCTCTTCACGCCGCCGATCCGGGCAACGAGGATCCCGTCCCCGTGGACTTGGTCACGGCATCGGGGAGCGGGCTCGATCCCCACATCTCGCCGGCCGCCGCGAGCTACCAGGTGCACCGCGTCGCCAGGGCGCGTGGCGTCGACGAGGCCCGCATCCGGGCGCTCGTTGCAGGATACACCGAAGGTCCCGAGCTCGGAGTCTTGGGCGAGCCAGGCGTCAACGTCTTGCTCCTCAACCTGGCCCTCGACGGGCTCCGCTGAGCGGTCAACCGTGCGATAGTTCGCCGCGCATGACGACCGAGGCCCGCCGCGATCCGGACGCGCTCCTTCGGCAGGTGACCGAGGAAGAGCGGCGCGCCAAACGAGGCAAGCTCACGATCTTCTTCGGGGCCGCGCCCGGCGTCGGCAAGACCTACGCCATGCTCGAGGCCGCGCGCTCGGAGCGCGATCAGAAGCGCGACGTCGTCGTCGGCATCGTCGAGACGCACGGCCGCTACGACACCGCCGCGCTCACGCTCGGGCTCGAGATGCTACCCCGACGCAAGGAGGAGCACCGCGGCGTCGTGCTGGAGGAGCTCGACATCGACGCCGCCCTCGCGCGCAAGCCAGGGCTCGTCCTCGTCGACGAGCTCGCTCACACCAACGCGCCGGCCTCGCGCCACGCCAAGCGATGGCAAGACGTCGAGGAGCTGCTCGACGCCGGCATCGACGTTTACACGACGCTCAACGTCCAGCACATCGAGAGCCTCAACGACGTCGTCGCCCAGGTCACCGGGGTGGTCGTTCGGGAGACCGTGCCGGATCGCGTGCTGGAGGAGGCCTTCGAGGTGCGGCTCGTCGACCTCCCTCCCGACGAGCTGCTCGAGCGCCTCGCGGAGGGCAAGGTCTACCTCCCCGATCAGGCGCGGCGCGCCGTCGAGAACTTCTTCCGCAAAGGCAACCTCATCGCGCTGCGCGAGCTGGCGCTTCGACGCACGGCGGAGAGCGTCGACGCGCAGATGCGCACGTACAAGACGGTGCACGGCATCGAGCGCATCTGGCCGGCCGGCGAGCGCATCCTCGTGTGCGTGAGCCCGAGCCCGGCCTCGGCCAGGCTCGTGCGCGGGGCACGGCGCATGGCCGGCAGCCTGCACGCGGAGTGGATCGCGGCCTACGTCGAGACGCCCGCGTCGCTTCGAATGTCCAAGGCCGACCACGAGCGTGTCGCCGAGAACCTCCGGCTCGCCGAGCAGCTCGGCGCCGAGGCCGTGACGCTCAGCGGGCAGAGCGCCGCACAGGAGACGATCCGCTACGCCCGCAGCCGCAACGTGACGAAGATCGTGGTCGGCAAGCCGACGCACGCACGCTGGCGCGACGTCTTCCGTCCGTCGTTCCTCGAGGAGATGGTGCGCGCGAGCGGCGACATCGACGTCGAGGCCATCACCGGCGACGAGACGGAGGGGCGGCCGGCGCGGGCGCCCGCCCAAACGCGCGAACGCCCGGCGCGGCTCGGTGCGTACCTGGCGAGCGTGGGCGTCGTCGCGCTCACCGGGAGCCTCGCGTGGTTCACGTTCGGGCGGAGGCACCTCGAGGACGTCGTGATGATCTACCTGCTCGGCATCATCCTCGTCGCGATGCGCTTCGGTTACGGCCCGTCGCTGCTCGCGGCCGTGCTCAGTGTCCTCACCTTCGATTTCTTCTTCGTGCCGCCGTTCTACAGCTTCAACGTCGCCGACCTCCAACACATCGTCACGTTCGGGGTCATGTTGCTCGTCGCCGTGGTCATCAGCAGCCTGACCAACCGCATCCGCGACCAGGCCGACGCCGCGCGCCACCGCGAGCGGCGCACCGCGAGCCTCTACGCGATGACGCGCGATCTCGCGGGGACGCGAGCGCTGGGCAACCTCGCCGGCGTGGCCATCCAGCACCTGCACGACATCTTCGACGCGAAGGTCGCGATCCTCCTCCCCGACGCGAGCGGCCGCCTGACGAGCGCAGCGGTTGGCCCCTTCGTTTTCGCGCCGGACGACAAGGAGCGCGGCGTCGCGGAGTGGGTCTGGGGTCACGAGAAGCCCGCGGGCCTCGGCACCGACACGCTGCCCTCGGCAGCCGCGCTCTACCTCCCGCTCAGGGACGCCCGCGAGCGCGTCGGCGTGCTCTGCCTGTTGCCGGGTGATCCACGGCGTTTCGTCGATCCCGAGCAGCGGGCCCTCCTCGATGTCTTCGCGACGCAAACCGCGGCCGCCCTCGGCCGAGCGCGCCTCGCGATCGAGGCGCAGCAAGCTCAGCTCCAGATGGAGACGGAGCGCCTCCGCAGCTCGTTGCTCAGCTCCGTGTCGCACGATCTGCGGACGCCGCTCGGGGTGATCTCCGGCGCCGCGACGGCGCTGCTCGAACCCGAGGGGCTCTCCTCGGAAGCTCGACGGGATCTGCTCGTGACGGTCTACGAAGAGGCGCAGCGCCTCAACCGGCTCGTGCGCAACCTGCTCGACATGACGCGCATCGCGTCGGGCGCGATCGAGGTGAAGAAGGAGTGGCAGCCGCTCGAGGAGGTCGTCGGCTCGGCGCTCAACCGACTCGAGGAGCAGCTCAAAGGGAGGGTCGTCGACGTGGAGCTCGCGCCCGAGCTGCCGCTGGTCCCCATCGACGCCGTGCTCGTCGAGCAAGTGTTCATCAACTTGCTCGAGAACGCGACGAAGTACGCTGCGCCGCCTTCTCCCGTTCGGATCGCCGCGCACGCCGACGCCGAGCGTCGCGCGGTCGTCGTGGAGGTGGCGGATCGCGGCCCCGGCATTCCGGCCGATCAGCTCGATCGCGTCTTCGAGAAGTTCTACCGGCTCCCGCGCGAGGGAGGGGGCGGCGGCGCGGGGCTGGGCCTCGCGATCTGCCGGGGCGTCGTCGAGGCCCACGGAGGCAAGATCTGGGTGGAGAACCGCGAAGGAGGTGGCGCGGTCTTCCGATTCACCATCCCGACCGAGGGCTCGCCGCCCGAGCTGCGCGTCGAGGACGGGGGATGAGCGGAACGAGGATCCTCCTGATCGAGGACGAGCCGCAGATGCGCCGGTTTTTGCGGGGTTCCCTGCCCGCCCCAGCCTACGAGCTCGTCGAGGCACCCACCGGCGAAGCGGGCATCGCCGCAGCGGCGCGGCAGACCCCGGAAATCGTCCTGCTCGACCTCGGCCTGCCTGATCTCGACGGGCTCGAGGTGACCAAGCGGCTGCGCGAGTGGATGAAGACGCCGATCATCGTGCTCTCGGCGCGCGGCCAGGATGAGGACAAGGTCGCGGCGCTCGACGCCGGGGCCGACGACTACCTCACCAAGCCCTTC
>DATIQP010000698.1:0-8400 GCA_035470765.1 Polyangiaceae bacterium
CGCTCTACGAACGCGCCGTCGCCGCCGCCGAGCGCAGCCGGCAGACCGACCTTCTCGCCGAAGCGGCCCTCGTCGCCGAGGAAATCACGGGCGACCGCGCCAAGGCGACGACGTACTACGAGCGCATCCTCGAGATCGATCCGAACCACGAGCATGCGATACGCGCGCTCGACGGACTCTACGCGGCACAACAGCGATGGGACAAGCTCGCCGCGCTGCTCGCGCGCCGGCTGGAGGGCGCCACCGGCGACGACGCGACGGCGCTGCGCCTGCGCCTCGGCACGCTCTACGCGACGCGTCTGGACGACTGGGGTCAGGCCCTCGATCACCTCGACGTCGTGCTCGGGGCCGACCCGCACGTCAAAGAAGCTCGCGAGCTCGTCGAGCAGTGCCTCTCGAAGCCGGAGCTGCGCGCGCGAGCCGCCGTGACGCTGGAGAACGTCTACCTGGCGCTGGACTCGGCGCGCGAGCTCGTGCGCGTGCTCGATGTACGCCTCGAGTCGGCCCAGACGGACGACGCGCGCGCGGAACTGCTCCGCCGCATCGCGGAGCTCCGCGACGATCGCCTGAACGAGGACGTGAGCGCGCTCGACGCGTACTCGAAGCTCGTCCCCCTCGCGCCCGACGACGAGCACGCTCGCAGCCGCCTGCTCGACATCTGCCGCCGCGTCGGCTCGCACGAGCAAGCGGCGGACGTGATGCTCGCTGCCGCCAAGAACGCGAACGCTCCGCAGCCGAAGGGGGAGATCCTCACCGCCGTCGCCAAGATCTACGAGGACCTGCTCGGCGACGATCGGCGCGCGGAAGCAGTCTACCGCCAGGTGCTCGACCTCGATCGCAACGACGCGAGCCTCGCCCTGCCGTCCGCGCAGGCGCTCGAGCGGATCTACGCGGCGGGCGGGCACGCCAAGGAGCTGGCCGAGGTGCTCCGCGCGGAGGTGCAGCTCGAGGACAACGCGGACGCTCGACGCGAGCTCTACGGGCGCCTGGGCGAGCTCTGCGAATCGCAGCTCGACGACCCCGCCGGCGCCATCGCCGCGTGGCGCGCGCGGGTGGAGGACGACCCCGCGGACGAGAAGGCCCTCGCAGCCCTCGATCGGCTCTACCAGCGCACGGAGGCGTGGGCGGAGCTCGCGAACACCCTGCGGGCGCGAGAGAAGAACGCGACGGAGGGGCCGCTGCGCAAGGAGCTGATGACGCGCCTCGCCGTGACCCTGGCCGAGAAGCTCTCCGACGACACTGAAGCGATCACCGCGTACCGCGCCATCGTCGACGAGTTCGGCCCAGACCACGCGACGCTCGCGGCGCTCGCCGGCCTCTACGAGAAAGCCGAGCGATACGAGGACCTCGCCGAAACGCTCGAAGCCGATCTCGGGCTGGCCGAGGCGCCGCAGGACAGACTCGCGCTGCTCGCCCGCCTGGGGCGCGTCCGAAAGGACCGGCTCACCGATGTCGCCGGTGCCCTGGAGGCCTACCGCCAGGCGCTCACCATCGACCCGAGCCACGAGCCGAGCCGGGAGGCGCTCGAGGCCTTGCTCGACGTGGAGGCCGCGCGGCGCGAGGCCGCCGAGCTGCTCCGACCGCTCTACGAGGCCGACGGCCAGCAGCTGAGGCTGCTGCGCGTGCTCGACATCGAGGCCGAGCTCGCGGATTCGTCCACCGACAAGCTGACGGTGCTCTCCCAGGCTCTCGTCGTGGCCGAGCAGGCGCTGTCCGACTCGGAGCGGGCCTTCGGGTACGCGGCGCGCGGCCTGCGCGAGGCCGTCGTAGAGCCCGATCTGATGCAATGGATCGAGAGGGCCGAGCGCCTCGCCAACGCCTCCGGCAAGGTGGACGCGTTCGTGGACCTGCTCCGGGCCGTCCAGCCGGAGATCCTCGACGAGACGCAGCAGCTCGACGTAACCCTCAAGATCGCCGAGCTCTCGCAGACGAAGCTCGGCAACGCCGAGGCGGCCCGCGAGTATTTCGAGAAGGCGCTCGTCATCCGCGGCGACGATCAGCGCGCGCTCGAAGCGCTGGAGAAGCTCTACGCCTCGGCGGGCAAGCACGACTCGCTGCTCGACGTCGTAAAACGCCGCGTCGAGACGGCGGACACCGACAGCGAGCGCAAGGCGCTGCTCTACAAGCAGGCCTCGCTCAGCGAGAACGAGCTCGGCGACGCGCGCGCGGCGATCGAGACCTACGAGCAGATCCTGGATCTCGGCCTCGAGAAGGAAGCGACCGAGGCCCTCGAGCGCCTCTACACCAGGGCGGAGCGTTGGGACGATCTCGTCGCCCTCTACGAGCGGCAGATCGGCTCTGGGCCGAGTAGGGAGGAGAAGGCCGCCTTGCACCACGCGCTCGGCAAGGTGGCCAGCGAGCGGCAGGGCGACCACGAGCGGGCGTTCGGCGAGTACGAGGCGGCGCTGCAGCTCGAATCGAATCACGCGGCGACCGTGGCCTCGCTCGAGGCGCTCATGCAGGACCCCACCCACGCGGGGCGGGCCGCGGAGATGCTGGAGGGCGTCTACCTCGCCAACCTCGACTGGCGCCGCGTGATGGCCACGCTCGAAGCGCGCCTCGGCGTCAGCCAGGACCCCGACGAGCGCCGGCAGCTGTTGCGACGCCTCGCCAAGCTCCACGAGGAGCAGGAGGAGAACTACACCGCGGCGCTCGAGATGACCGCCAAGCTGCTCACCGAGGACGTGACGGACGAGGGCACCTGGAGCGAGCTGGAGCGCCTGGCGCGCGTCGCGAACGCCGAGGGTCGGCTCGCGGAGATCTTCGCGGGCGAGCTCGCGAAGGTGAGCGCGGACGAGCCGGCGACCGCGCGCCTCGCGCGGCGCACCGGCGAGCTGTTCGAATCGCAGAAGCAGAACGAGCGCGCGCTCGAGTTCTACCGGCGCGCCTACGCGTTCGCTCCCGAGGAGTCGGAGGGCGTCTTCGAGGCGATCGATCGCCTGCTGCGCGAGGCCAACCAACCCAAGGAGCGCGTGGCGCTCTACCGCGACGCGCTCGAGTACCGCGACGAGCCAGCGCTGCGCATCGCGACGCTGCACGCGATCGCGAAGCTCCACGAGTCCGAGCTCGGCGACGACGACTCGGCGATCGACACCTACCGGCAGGCGCTCGAGATCGACGAGACCGACGCGCATTCGCTCGAGGCGCTCTCCGCGCTCTACGCGCGCCGCGAGCGCTTCAAGGAATTGGGCGAGCTGCTCCGGAACCGTGCCGAGCAGGCCGCGTTGCCCGAGGACGAGGCTCGCTTCCGCTTCGAGCTCGGTCAGTTGCTCGAGACCAAGCTCGAGGACAAGTCGGGCGCGGTCGACGAGTACCAGGCGGTGGTGGAGCTGTTGCCCCCGAGCTCCGGCAACGCGGCGGCCGCGGGCGCGGTGAAGGCCCTCGAGGCCCTCATGCAGGACGAGGCGCTCAAGGCGCGCGTCGTCGACATCCTGCGCCCGATCTACGAGCGCGAGGGCGACTGGCAGCACCTCGTCGCGGTGAACGACGAGCGGCTTGGCCTCGCCACCGACCCGTCGGAGAAGGTGGCCATCCTCCGCGAGACCGCCGAGCTCTGGGAGCAACGGGGTGGGAACAAGGGTCGGGCCTTCGAGTGCGTCCGCGACGCGTTCGTCCTCGACCCGGACGACGGCAGCACGCGCGAGGAGCTGGACCGGCTCGCGGAAGCGACCAAGCGCTGGGACGAGCTCGCCGGCGCCTACGAGAAGGGGCTCGAACGGGCGTCGGACTTCGGCCAGAAAGAGCTGCTCGGCGCGCTCGCTCGCCTCAATGACCGGCGCCGCGACGATCCGCGCCGGGCGCTCGAGGCGTACGATCGCCTCTTCAAGCTCGACGAGACGGACATCGAGCCCCTCGAGCAGATGGATACCCTGGCGACGTTGCTCGCCGACTGGACGACGCTCGTTCGCGTGCTCGCGCACGAGGCGGAGCTCATGACCGACGACGCCGACCGCGCGAGCACGTGGCGGCGCATCGGCGAGACGAAGCGGGACATGCTCGAAGACACCGCCGGCGCGATCGAGGCCTACGAGCGCGGCCTGGAGATCGAGCCCGAGAGCGCGCTGTCACTCGACCACCTCATCCCGCTCTACGAGGCCAGGAACGACGCCGCGCGGCTCGTGGACTTGTACCGCCGCCGAATCGAGCTCTGCTCGGAAGAGGAGGCGGAGCTCAAGTTCCGCCTGCTCGGCCTCGCAGCGGACCGCTACGAGAAGGGCCTCGACGACCGCCGGGAGGCGCTCGGCCTGCTCGGCGAGGCGCTGGCCGTGCGGCCAGGCGACGTCGCGATCATGAGGCGGCTCGACGCGCTCTACACGGCCGAGGGGATGTGGCCCGAGCTGCTCGACAACCTGCGCCTGCAAGCGGCTCAGACCGGTGACGACGCGGAGCGCCGCACCCTCCGCAAGCGCATCGGCGCGCTGCTCGCGAAGGAGCTCGACGATCCGCAGAAGGCGTTGGAGGCCTACCGCGAGGTGCTCGCGAGCGGCGCCGACGACGACACCATCCGGGCCGTCCGCGAGCTGGGCGAGTCCCGCGAGGAGCTCCGCACCGAGGCGGCGGACATCCTGGAGCCGGTCCTGCGGGCCGGCGAGCGCCACGAGGCGCTGGCCGACGTCCTGGAGATGCGGCTGCGTGCGCAGGCCGAGCCCGACGGGCGAGCGCGCACCCTTCGCGCCATCGCGGAGGTGTGCGAAGGGCCGCTCGGCGACGCGAAGCGAGCGCAGGACGCGCTCATCCGCGCCCTCGCCGATGAGCCCGGCGACGCGCAGCTCCACGCCGACGTCGAGCGCATCTCGGAGAAGCTCGGCGACGACGGCTGGACGCGCTACGCGACGACCCTCGCCGAGCGCGCGGGGGCCACGTTCGACGCCGACGTCACGACGGATCTCTTCATGCGCCTCGGCAAGGTGGCCGAGAGCCACCTGCGCGACGACGCGCGCGCGGCCAAGGCGTACGCGCAGGCCGCCGAGCACGCCGGCGATACCACGGAGGTGCTCTCCGCGCTCGATCGGCTCTACTCGCGCCTGGGCGACTCGCGCAGCCTCGCCGACGTGCTCGAGCGGCGGACGGCCATCGAGGCAGACGCCGCGGCCCAGGCCGAGCTGACGTTCCGCCTCGCTTGCCTGCAGCTCAAGGAGTTCGGCGAGAAGCAGAAGGGCCTGTCGACGCTGCGCGCGGCGCTCGAGCGCGTCCCGGAGCACGGGCCGAGCCGCGAGATCCTCGAGGGCCTGCTCGACGACGACGATCTCTTCCAGGACGCCTTCGAGGCGCTCGAGTGGGTGTACCGCACGCTCGGCCGCGCGGAGGACCTCGCCAAGCTCTACGAGCGCCGCGTGGCGCGCGCCCAGGGTTCACGCGAGCGCAACCGCAGCCGCCTGGACCTCGCGCGCGTGCTGGACGAGCAGGTGCACGACGCGGGGCGCGCCCAGCGCGTCGTCGAGCAGGCCATCGGCGAGGATGCCTCGGACGCGGACGCGCTCGCAGAGCTCGAGCGGCTCGCCGCCATCACCGGCGGGTGGAAGGAGGCCGCGTCCGCGCTCGCCGACTCGCTGCGCAAGGCGACCGATCTGCCCGCAGCGAGCCGCACCGAGCTGTGGATGCGCGTCGCCGGGTGGCACAAGGAAAAGACCCAGGACGCGCGGAGCGCCGAGGAGGCGTTCTGCGAGGCGCGCAAGCTCGATCCGGAGAACACCGACGTGCTCCGCGAGCTCGAGGAGCTGCAGCGCGCGCCGGGCCGCGAACGGGAGCTCGTGGAGACGCTGCGGGCCCGCGCCAAGCTGGAGGTGGACCTCGGCGACAAGCGCACCCTGTTGCGCGAGGCCAAGAACCTCGCGGAAGGGACGATCGCCGACGCGGCCCTCGCCGAGGCCGTCCTGCGCGATCTGCTGGCCGAGGACGAGGGCGACCTCTGGGCGCTCGAAGAGCTCGGCCGGCTGCGCGAGCAGGCCGGGGCATGGGACGACGTCGTGAAGTTCCTGTTGCGGCGCGCCGAGCTCGAGGCCGATGGCAAGACCATCGCAGAGCTGCGGCACCGTGCGGCGCGCGCGGCCCGCGAGCACCTCAACGACCCGGCGCGCGCCGCCGAGCTCTACGAGGAGCTCTTCGAGGCCGACACGCAGGACGAGGCGGCCTCCGCGGCGCTGCGCGAGCTGTACGCCCAGCTCGGCAAGCACAAGCAGCTCGCCAAGCTTCTCTCCACGCTCGTCGACACCGCCGAGTCGGAGGAGGCGCGCTCGACGCTGCGCATCGAGCTCGCCAAGCTCGAGGACGCGACCGGCAACACGAGCGGGGCGATCGAGACGCTGCGCGGCGTGCTCGAGGAGAACCGGGGCCACGCCGAGGCGGTCATGACGCTTTCGCAGCTGCTCGAGAAGAGCGGCCAGGACGAACAGCTGGCGGAGCTGCTGAGCGACCAGATCGCGGCGGCACGCGAGCACGGTGATACGGCCGCCGAGGTGACGCTGCAGGTGCGCCTGGGCGAGGTCTACGAGCAGCGCGTCCGCGATCCACACAAGGCGCTGTCGACGTTCGAGGCCGTCCTCGAGCGCGATCCCGCCCATCGCGCGGCGCTCGAGGCCGTCGCCAGGCTCAGCGAGGAGCGCGCGATCTGGGAGCGCGCGGCGACGGCGCTGTCCAGGCTCGTCGAGATGGAGACGGACCCCGCGCAGGGCGTGCCCCTCGCGCTGCGCCTGGCCAAGGCTCGCGAGCAGACGAAGGACGAAGCCGGAGTCGAGGCAGCCCTCGTCGCCGCCCTCCGCTTCGACCAGAAGAACGCCGAGGTCCGCGACCGATTGCGGTCGTCGTACGAGAAGGCGAAGAAGTGGGGCGAGCTGGCGGACTTCCTCGCCCAGGACGCCAACCTCCTCGAGGACGAGAACCCCGGCGAGAAGCCGGCCGCGGTGGTCGGGACCCTCACCAAGACGCTGCGTCGCGCGGCGCAGATCCACGCCAAGGAACGCAGCGCTCCGGGGGACGCCGTCCCGCTGCTCGAGCGGGCCAGCGCGCTCGCGCCGCAGGACCGCGAGCTGCTCCTCCTGCTGTGCGACGCGTACAGCGCCTCGGGGCGCGAGAAGAACGCCGCCGAGGTGCTCGAGAAGATCATCGCCTCGTTCGGCGGAAAGCGCACCAAGGAGCTCGGCGTCTATCACCACCGGCTCGGGCGCGCGCTCGCGGGCCTGGGCGACCAGGCCGGCGCGCTCGCGCAGTACGACCTGGCGTTCAAGGTCGACCCCGGCTCGGTCGGAGTGCTCCGCGACCTCGGCATCCTCTCGATGGACTCGGGCGATCTAGACCGCGCGCAGAAGACGTTCCGCGCGCTGCTGCTGCAGAAGCTCGACAGCCACGTCGGGATCACGAAGGGCGAGGTGTTCTACTACCTCGGCGAGGTCGCCATGAAGCAGGGCGACAAGACCAAGGCGACGCAGATGTACGAGCGCGCGCTCGAGAACGAGCCGGGCAACGCCAAGGCCAAGGAGCGCCTCGCCGAGGTGAAGGGCTGACGCTCGTGCGGCGTGGGGTTGGGGTGCTGCTCGCCTGGTTCGCGCGGCTGTGGCTCGCCACCCTCCGCGTGACCGTCCATGGCGCGGGCGGGCTCGACGCGCCGGAGCGCGGCCCCTGGGTCCTCACGTTCTTCCACGGCACGCAGCTGCTCCTGCACGGGCTGGGGCGCAGCCGCCGCACCTGCGTGATGGTCAGCCACTCGCGAGACGGCGACCTGCAGGCCGCGGCGCTGAGCACGCTCGGCTTCGAGGTCGTCCGGGGCTCGTCCTCGCGCGGCGGGGCCCGCGCGCTCCGCGCGATGGTGCATCGGCTGCGCGAGCCGGGCACGGACGCGGTGTTCGCCGTCGACGGCCCGCGCGGCCCCTACGGTTCCGTGAAGCCGGGCGCGCTCGCCGCCGCCCGCCGGTCCGGAGCTCGCGTCGTCCCCGCGGGCGCCGCCGCGCGCCACGCGTGGGTGCTGAGCAGAGCGTGGGACCGCTTCGTCCTGCCGTGGCCCTTCACCTCCGTGCATATCGTGCTCGGCGAGCCCTTCGACGGGGTGCCCGACGCGGGCGACCGCCTCGGCCGAACGATCGCGGAGTGCAACCGGCTCGCCTGCGAGCTCGCGAGCGTACCGCGGTGACCGCGCTCTTCGATGGCGCGGTCGTCGCCGACGACGCGCCGCTATTTTCGCCGGCGTCGCGCGCGGTGCGCTACGGCGACGGCGTCTTCGAGACGCTGCGCGCGTACGATGGGCGGCCGTTCGCCGTGGCGGAGCACCTCGACCGCCTCTCGCGCTCGGCCGAGTGGGCGCGATTGCCGTTGCCCGCACCCGCCACGGTCCTCGCCGTCGAGATCGAGCGCGCGAGCCGCAGGGTAGCTGGCGACGCCGCCGTCCGCGTGTTCTTGCTGCGAGGCGAG
>DATIQP010000699.1:0-1917 GCA_035470765.1 Polyangiaceae bacterium
GGTCGACGCGCCAGGCGCGCGCGAGCTCCGGCACGACGTCGATCGACTTGCCGCGCGCGAGCACCAGCTCGCCGCCCAGCGCGCGAAGGCTCTCGCGGAGCTCGGCGATCGACTCGAGCAGAAACTGCACCCGGTGCGGGAGCTCTCTCGCGCGCTCGGGCGCGAAGAAGTACGGGTCGAGCACGAACAGGCACGCGATCTCGCCGGCCCTCGCCGCGAGGGCGAGCGGCTCGTGATCGGCGACCCGCAAATCCTTTCCCCGAAACCACACCAGCGTCCGCACGAGGCACGAGGATGCACGAAGGCGCCGCGGGCGGGAAGGCGGGGGTCGACCGCTGAGGGGCGCTCCCCGATTCTTGCGCGACGCGCACCGATTGCACCTCTCCGCGAACCACTCGCCCCGGACTCCAGGTGATCCGTAGTGGCGCGGGTTGTGCACCGGGACGCCCCGGCTCAATGGGCGGGGAACGACAGATCACGGAGACACAACCACCCGTATCGGCGACGGAGGCCGAGGTCCGCAAGGCCCTCGACCGCATCGCGGACGGCTTCATCATCTTCGATCGCGACTGGCGCATTGTTTACATCAACCGCGTCGGCGAGCAGTACTTCGAGCGGCCGCGGCAAGAGCTGGTCGGCCGTGTGATCTTCGAGTCGGTTCCGGTGACCGCGGACTCGGAGGTGCAGAAGGTCCTGCGCAAGGTCGTCGAGAGCGGCGAGCCGACCGAGTTCGAGATGTGGGCCCCCGCGATGCGCCGGTGGGTGACCTTCCGCGTCTTCCCCGACGCCGAGGGCCTGAGCGTCTCGTTCCACGACATCACGGACAAGAAGGAGATCGCCGATCAGCTCCGCGCCAGCGAGGCGAGGCATCGGGCGATGTTCGAGCACGCCCTCGACGGCGTCCTGCACACGTCCCCCACCGGCGAGATCTTCGCCGCGAACCCGGCGGCGTGCCGGATGCTGGGCCGGACCGAGGAGGAGATCTGCGCGCTCGGGCGCGCGGGCATCCTCGACGTGACCGACCCGCGACTGCCGATCGCGATCGAGGAGAGGCGCCGCACGGGCCACGTGCGCGCCGAGCTCAGGTGCCTTCGCAAGGACGGCTCGAGCTTCCCCGCAGAGATCGCCTCGGCGATCTACCTCGACGCGGAGGGTCACGAGCGGACGAGCATGACCATCCGCGACCTCAGCGAGCGCAAGCGCGCGGAGGACCGGCTGCAGCTCATCGCGGACGCGGGCGCCGTGCTCGGCAGCAGCCTCGACTCCAGGGCGACGCTCGCGAGCCTGACCGAGCTCGTCGTGCCGCGCATGGCCGACCACTGCACCGTCGACCTGCTCGAGGCCGGCGAGCTGCGCCGCGTCGCCGCCACCCGCGACGGTCCGGCCCGCGAGGCCGCGCTGGTCTCGGTGGCCCAGGACGTGGCGCGCACGGGGGAGGCCCGCCTCGTGGCGCGCGAAGACACGTCGGCCGTCGTGGTCCCGATCGTCGGGCGCGCCGGGCCCCTCGGCGTGCTCTCCCTCCTGGTCGACGCGCCCCGCGGCTACGAGGCCGGCGATCTCGTCACGGCTCGCGCCATCGCGGACCGCGCGGCGCTCGCGATGGACAACGCCCGCCTCCACGAGCAGACCGCGGCCGCCATGCGCCTCCGCGACGAGGTGATGGGCATCGTGTCGCACGACCTGCGCAACCCGCTGAGCGCCATCCTCATCGCCGTGCGACTCCTGGGACGCAAGGTGGTCGCCTCCGAGCTCGGGTCCATTGAGCGGTCCACGAAGTACGCGCTGTCGCTCATCAGCGATCTGCTCACCGTCGCGGCGCTCGAGGCGGGCAAGCTACCGATCGACAAGTCCCCCGAGTCGGTGCGCGCCATCGTCGAGGAGGCGGTGGCGCTGCAACGCCCGCTCGCGGACGAGCGC
>DATIQP010000700.1:0-2167 GCA_035470765.1 Polyangiaceae bacterium
AGTTGGCGTTGCTCGTCGTGTAGACCGGCACGCCGCCGCAGCAGCGCGCGTTGGTGTCGCTGGCGTTCCAGTTGTAGCCGTCGACGCGCACGGCCGGCGCCATGCACACGCCGCCCTTGCACACGCCGTCGGTGTGGCACAAGTCGGGCGCCGCCTTGCACGGCGTGCCGTCGGGCTCCACGGCGCAGCCCGTCGCCCCGTCGCCGCCGTCGGCAGCGCCCACGTCGAGCAGGTCCGCCTCCACCACCGCGTCCACCGGGATGGTCGCGTCGAGCGGCAGCACGGTCGCGTCGTTCTGCGGCTGCAGCCCCGCGTCGAACGGCTCCCCCGCGTCGGGGAGCGTGTCGAAGCTGCTGCACCCGACGAGTGCCACCGCCCCCACCGCCGTCCACAGCCTCACTGCCATCCCCCGCATTGTGACACGGCCCAGCCGCACTTTCCCAATCCCATTCCCATTCCAATTCCCGGCTCCCCGCTCGTCCTTTTCTCCCGCCTTTTCAGCGCCCTCCCGGCGCGCTAAACCCCAGCCCATGCAATTCGACTTCATCGAAGCCCAGTTCGTCGAGCTGCTCCGCCGCGCCGCGACGAACCTGCCGAGCGACGTCGAGACCGCGATCGCCCGCGCGCGCGACTCCGAACGCCAGCTGAGCGCGGCGCGCAACGCCCTCGACATGCTCCTCATCAACATCGGCAAGGCCCGCGCCGAGAGCGCGCCCATGTGCCAGGACACGGGCATGAACATCTGGTACGTGCACTACCCCGCCGGGCCGCACGAAGGGGCGCTCGAGAAGGCGGTGCGCAACGCCACCGTGGCCGCGACGAAGAAGAGCTACCTGCGCCCGAACACGGTCGACTCGATCACGGGGAAGAACGACGGGACGAACCTGGGCGAGGGCGTGCCGCAGATCCACTTCCACCAGTGGGACAAGCCGTTCATCAAGGCGGACCTGCTGCTCAAAGGCGGGGGCTGCGAGAACGTCTCGAACCAGATGTCGCTCCCCAACACCGAGATCAAGGCGGGGCGCGATCTCGAGGGCGTGAAGCGGGCGGTCATCAAGATGGTGCTCGACGCGCAGGGGCAGGGCTGCGCGCCCGGCATCTGCGGCATCTGCATCGGCGGCGACCGCGCCGGCAGCGCGCTCGCCGCGAAGGAGCAGATCTTCCGCGTGCTCGACGACGAGAACCCCGACGAGCGCCTCGCGAAGCTCGAGCGCGAGCTGATGGAGGCGTGCAATGGCCTCGACATCGGGCCGATGGGCTTCGGCGGCAAGACGACGGTGCTCGGCATGAAGGCCACCGTGCGGCACCGCCTGCCGGCGAGCTTCTTCGTCAGCCTGGCGTACGAGTGCTGGTCGTGCCGGCGCTGGAGCGTCGACATCGCCGCCGACAAAGACGAGGCCACGTTCACGGAGCTGACCGAGATGGCGTCGCGCTACAAGCTGCCTGCGCGGCTCGCGAAGGAGAAGGCCACATGAGCATCGTTCGACTCGAGCTGCCCATCTCCGAGGAGAAGATCCGAGCGCTCAAGGTCGGCGACGAGGTCGCCCTGTACGGCACCATCGCCACCGGCCGCGACGGCGCGCACAAGCTCATGCACGACGCCATCGACGCGAAGAAGGCCGGCGACACGAGCAAGCTCGCCGCGCTCGAGTGGCTGCGTCCGCTGCTGCGCGACTCGTTCATCTACCACTGCGGCCCCGTCATGAAGAAGCTCGCCGAAGGGCCGACGGCGGCGCAGTCGAAGTGGAAGGTCGTGGCCGCCGGGCCGACGACGTCGATCCGCGAGGAGCCGTACCAGGCCGAGGTGATCGAGGAGTTCGGCCTGCGGGGCGTCATCGGCAAGGGCGGGATGGGGCCGAAGACGGCCGCCGCCTGCCAGAAATTCGGTGCAATCTACATGCACGCCGTCGGCGGGGCTGCGGTGGCGCTGGCGGAGTCGATCAAGGAGGTCGTCACGGTGCACCTCTTCGACGAGCTAGGCCCGCCCGAGGCATTCTGGGTGCTCCGCGTCGAGGACTTCCGCGGCGTCGTGACGATCGACTCGCACGGCGGCTCGCTGCACAAGGACGTGCTCGAGAAGAGCAAGGCCGCCGCGCAGAAGTACTTCGGATGACGCTCGGGCTCGAGGCGATCGACCACGTGCAGATCACGGTCGCGCCCGAGGACG
>DATIQP010000701.1:0-1873 GCA_035470765.1 Polyangiaceae bacterium
CCGCCGACGCTGCTCGGCTACGACCCGATGGTGCAGGTCATCCACGAGCAGGACGTCGTCGACGCGATGCACGCGGCGCTCGAACGGCGCGTGCGCGGCATCTTCAACCTCGCCGGCCCCGAGCCGCTGCCGCTCTCGCGCATCCTGCGCATCCTCGGCCGCCCGACGCTCCCCGTGCCCTACTCGCTCGCCAGGCCCGCGCTGAACCGGCTCTGGGCGCTGCACCTCACGAGCTTCCCGGCGCCCGAGCTCGATCACATCCGCTACGTGTGCATGGTCGACGACTCGCGCGCGCGCAGCGTGCTGGGCTACGTGCCGAAGCACGACGCCGAAGCGACCGTGCGCGCCGTCGAAGCCGATCTTTGAAGGCCTAGAACGCGTCCTGGTCTTGGACGGCGTGCCAGAAGCCAGTCCGCTCGAACGCGAAGATGCGCGTCTCGCCGGCGTCGCTCCGCAGCACCATCCGCGCCGGCGGCTCCGGGGAGCGCGCGAACGCGCGGAAGCGCCACTTGTGCGTGTCCTCCGCGAGCTCGGCGGCGAAGCTCGTCTTCTTGAACAGCTCGAGCGCCTTCTTCGTCTGATCCGGGTCGGACGTGAGCCACGTTTTCTCGTCGGGCCATTCGATCATGGCCCTTTCGCTACCTTCTTTTGGCCGCTTTGGAAAGTGCTTCCCGTCACTTCGGCGGCGTCAGCGGCGCGCAGGTGGAGACGCCCGCGCCCACGATGGTAAAGCCCGTATCCTGGATGGCGGTCTCGTAGGACCTGTCTGTGGCGTACTTGTAGTGCGTGACCGTGCTGCCGACGCCACTGCCCTGCGTGTAGAACCAGAAATCGCCGCCCCAGAACGAGAACGCGTAGGAGAGCGTGGTGTCCACGCCGCCGAGGGGGATCGGGTTAGGCGTCACCGCCGTGCGCTCGTCGATCTCGGCCAGCTTCGGCGGGCTCA
The DNA here is from genome assembly GCA_035470765.1 of Polyangiaceae bacterium. GTDB lineage: Bacteria > Myxococcota_A > Polyangia > Polyangiales > Polyangiaceae > DASXHD01. The sequence goes on from DATIQP010000701.1 coordinate 947, forward strand.
GCGTGGCGAAGAACCCGAAGAGCCGCGCGTCGCCCGTGCCGGTGAGCTCGCACTCGCTGCCCCCGAGCCCGTTCGTGTAATCGCCGACGAGCGTGAGCGTGAGCGACGGCAGGTTGATCTTCGCGAGGCCGCCGCCCGTGTGCTTCACGTAGTCCGTGGTGCACGCGTAGAGCGACTCCGCGGTGGCTTGGGCGCTGTCCGTCGCGAAGCCCATGCCGCGGATGCGGCGATCGAGCTGGCCCAGCTGGTAGCTCGTCGCCTCGCAGCTCGCGTCGCGAGTGCTCACCTTCCAGAGCGAGCCGTCGGCCATGTTCACCCAGGCCGTGGCGGCCCGGTCGACGGCCATCGAGTTGGGCAACGCGCTCGTGTTGCAGCCGAGAGGACCGATCGTCGTGAACGCCAGCGTCGCGGGGTTGAAGCTCCGGAGCACGCCGTCGGTCGCGATCGCGTAGACGAGCGTCGCCGCCTGCGAACAGGCCTCGCCCCCTCCGGTCCCCGAGGCGTCGCCGAAGACCCGGCCGCCGTCACCGAACGGCGGCGCCGCGTCCGCCACCCCGCCATCGCCGCCTCCGCCGTCGCCGAACCTCTCGCCCGCCGTCGCGCAGCCCAAGCACGCGACGCAGCCCAGTAGCAGGAAAGCGCGCATGCCTAGAATTTAGCCATCGCCCGGGTGATCGGCACCGGCCCAGCTGCACGTCTTTGTTCGCAAAGTCAGCTTTCAGCTTGACCCCTGGCGCCGCGTCAGTATGGTTCGCGTCGCTTTTCGGTTCGACGTTTCGGTCCGAACTCTCGCTTCGCTCGAGCGTGCGGACCGGCGGCAGCCGGCCCAGGCGGGTAGCTCAGCGGTAGAGCGCTGGCCTTACAAGCCGGATGTCGCAGGTTCAAGCCCTGTCCCGCCTACCGAAGCGGGCTCGGTCTTCGCTTCTC
>DATIQP010000702.1:0-4286 GCA_035470765.1 Polyangiaceae bacterium
GCGCGAGCGCGAGCAGGTCTACAAGACCGGCGGGATGATCCTCCGCACGCGCCACGTCGTGCAGAGCGCCGAGGGCCACAAGGCCGGCCTCTGGTCGACGGTGGTCGCCTGCGGCGTGTTCATCTTCTGACGAGCTGACGGGCCCGTCGCCGATTTACCCAATTTTACGGCCTCGGAGCTACCCAACACGCGCGCAAATGGCAGCGTGGACATCGGAGGTTCGACGATGTTCTCCCGCCATGCACTGTCTGGGTCTCTCATCCTCGCCGCGCTCGCGCTTCCCTTCGCCGCCGGATGCAGCGGCGCCGCCGTGGAACAGCCGGCCGCGACCACCAGCGGGCTCTCGACCGGGCCGCTCTCGGTCACCGTCCACGGTCGCGCGAAGGCCGTGGTCGACGCCCTCGCCCAGGTGCCGCTGCGCGCCGACCAGCGCACCGCCATCGAGCAGCTCGCCACGGACACCGAGACGAAGAGCGAGCCCGTGCGCAAGGCGCGCGAGCAGCTCATGCTCGCGGTGGCCGACCAGGTCCAGACCGGGACGCTCGACCGTACTGCGCTCCAGCCCAAGATCGACGCCGTCGCCAGCGCGTGGGAGGCGGCTCGTCCGTCCGAGCGTGCGGCGTTCGAACGGCTGCACGCGATCCTGAACGCCCACCAGCGCACCGCGCTCGTCACCGCGCTGCAAGCGAAGACGGACGCTCACGCGGGTCACGGCGAGCACATGCAGCACATGCAGAAGTGGGTCTCGGATCTGTCGCTCACGCCGGACCAGCAGGACCAGATCCGCGCGAAGCTCGCCGACGAGTGGCAAAAGCACGCCGTCCTGGACGCGACGGCCGCCGGCTCCGGCGCGGACAGTGCCCAGGTCGCCGGCGGGCAGCTGCAGGGGATCGTGCGTCACCGCGCGATGCGCGCGCAGCAGCAGAAGATGCTCGAAGCCTTCAAGGGCGACACCTTCTCGATGGACGCCGTCGCTCCGCCGCAGGACGTCCACGCAGGCGCGCGCGAGATGTCGGGGCGCATGCTCGAGATGGCGGAGGCCGTGCTCCCCATCCTCACGCCGGAGCAGCGAACGCTCGCCGCCGCCAAGCTGCGCGAGCGCGCCACCCGCGAGGGCGAGGAGTGAGTCAGTCGACAGCACTTCACAGCGACAGCGCGTACAGGGCGAGGTCATCGCCCTCGCCGTAGAACTCGGCGATCCGGCCGGCCTCGGCGAAGCCGACGTTCGTGTAGAATGCACGCGTCACGGCGCCGCCGTACTTGCTCGAGGTCTCGACCCTCACGACGCGACCTCCCTCCGCGCGGACGCTCTCGACGACCCGCTCGACCAGCCGCCGGCCCCAGCGGGCACGGCGCGCGGCGGGATCGACGGCGAGCCAGTAGAGATCGAACGTCCAGGCCGTGAGCGGCGTCCGCCCGAAGCACGCGTAGCCCACGGCCGCCGCGCGCTCGTCCTCCGCCACCCAGCACCGGTAGCTCCCGTCCCCGCCCAGGGCGGCGTCGAGCAGCTCGATGGCCACCACCACCTCCTCGGGCCGGAACTCGGACGAGCGCTCGAGGACGCGCACCAGGGCCGAACGATGGCGCCGCTCGAGCGCGACGACGGTCACGCGCGCTCCCGCACGCTCGCTCCAGCGCGGCGATCGATGGCCCAGCTCACGAGCAGAGAGATCAGCTCCGCGTAGGCCATCCCGACGCCGGCCGCGGCGCGCGCGAGCCCCGCGTCCGGCGACAGGTCGCAGTTCGGGTTCACGTCGACGACGAACGGCGTGCCCTTCGCGTCCAGGCGGATGTCGATGCGGCCGTAGTCGCGCAGGCCGACGGCGTGGAAGGCGTCGAGCGCGACGCGCCTCACGCGGGCGGCGTCGGCGTCGGGCAGCGCGGGGAGCAGCACGGGTCGCGTGCCGAGATCCTCGATCGATCCCGGCTTCCACTTCGCGTCGTAGGTGACGATGCGCGGCATCGAGGGGGGCAGCGCACCGAAGTCGATCTCCTGCAGCGGGAGCACGCGCGGCTCGGGATAGCCGACGAGCGAGGCGTTGATCTCACGGCCGTCGATGTAACGCTCGACCAGCACGCCCTGCCCGAGCCGCTCGCGGATCCGAGCGACGCGCGCCCGCAGCGAGGCGTCGTCCCAAACGACGCTCCCCGCGTCGATGCCGACCGAGCCGTCCTCGCGCACCGGCTTCACGATCGCCGGGAGGCCGAGGGCGCAGTCGTCCCCCGCGCGCTGCATCACGACGGCTTCGGGCGTCGGAACTCCGGCGGCGCGCAGCCGCTCCTTGACGCGGTCCTTGTAGAGCGCAGCGCTCAGGGCCGCGGGGGGGGAGCCGGTGTAGGGGATCGCCATCGCCTCGAGGACGATGGGCACCGCGCTCTCGAGGCGGGCGTCGGCCGCGAGCGACTCGCACAGGTTGAACGCACAGTCGGGCTCGAGCTCGTCCAGCCGCTCGCGCATTCGTTCGAGGTCTCCGTCGACCGGGACGAGCGTCGCGTCGTGGCGGCCGTCTCCGAGCGCCGCCGCGACGGCGTTCGCCACCTGCGCCACGTCCGCGCGCGCCGAGTGGCCAGGGTCGGCCGGCGAGCCGTCGAGGTAGTCGACGTTGTAGAGGATCGCGACCCGGGTCGGCCGCGCCGGGCGTTTTTTTGGAGGAGAAGCTCGCATAAAGTTCCCCCCGGAGGCGCGTGCCCGAATATGTTCGGGGTCGCGTGCGCACGCGCACCGGGAGATGGTACGCGGTTGCAAGGTAGCGAGGCGAAGATCCAGGTCAAGATGGCTCGCGAGACAACCGGATTTTTGCGCGCGACGCTCGCCATCGCGGGCAAGGACCTGCGCATCGAGCTGCGGACGCGCGAGGTCGTCACCACCACGGGGTTCTTCGGAGTCCTGGTCGCGATCCTGTCATCGATGGCCTACACGACGGGGCCGAAGACGACGGAGCGGGTCGCCCCTGGGTCGATCTGGCTCACCGTGGCCTTCGCGGCCGTGCTGGCGATCGGCCGCTTCTGGCAGCGCGAGCGCGAGGATGCAGCCTTCTTGGCCCTGCGGACAGCCCCCATTCCGCGCAGCGCCATCTTCGCCGGCAAGGCGATCACGCTCTTCGTCTTCATGCTCGTCGTCGAGGCCGTCGTCGTGCCCGTGGTCGCGCTGGTCTTCCACGTGGACCTCGCCGAGGTCGGGCCGATGCTCGCGCTGCTGCTGCTCGCCGGTACGTTCGGCGTCGCCGCGACCGGCACGCTCTTCGGCGCCATGACCGTCCAGACGCGCGCGCGCGATCTCATGCTCGCGGCCGTCCTGCTCCCGCTGCTGTCTCCCTCGCTGCTTGCGGGCGTCGCGGCGACGCGCGAGCTGCTCAGCGGCGCCGACGTCTCCGAGCTGCGCGACTACTTCCTCATCCTCGGGATGTTCGACTTCATCGCGCTCGCGGGCGGGCTGGGCCTGTTCGGGGCGCTCATCGACGACTGACCGCGCCGGCGAGCGCCGCGGCCTGCTTCTTCATGGAGACCGGGTCGAGCGGCGAGCCCGCGGCCTCTCCGACGACGAAGACGCCGTCGCGTATGCGGCCGTCTCGCTCGGCCCGCACGACGAAGCCGCGCGGCTCGTGATCGATCTTCGCGCCGGCCTGCTCGGCGAGCTCGTAGCTCGGCGCGCGCGGCGCGTCGACCACCAGCGCTTGCGCCTCGATCGACGTTTCGCTCCGAGCTCTCGGCTTCTTCTCGTCGCCGATCTCGACCGACTTGAGGCTCGTTCCGCCGCGCGCGCGCACGGGCGTTCCGCGCACGACCTCCACCTCGCAGGGGAGCTTGCGGGCCTTCACCTCGCGGGCGTACGCCTCGCCGAAGGGCCCGCCGCCCTCGGCGACGGCGACGACCACGTGGGCGCCGAGCAAGACGCCGCGCCGCAGCAGCCAGCCCGCCGCGCGCGCCGAGACGACGCCCGGCACGTCGTTGCCCTCGAAGGCGAGCACTCCGTCGTGGGCGCCGGTCGCGAGCACGAGCGTGCGCGCCGTGACGATCTCCGCGCCCTGCTCCGAGACGACGAGCACGTCGTCGCCGAAGACGCCGGCCGCGGTGGTGCGCAGGCGCAGCGAGACCTTCGACTCCGCCGCCGCGCGCGAGAACGCCGCGAGCGGCTCGTCCCAGCGAGGGTCGAAGGTGGCGAGGGCGCCTCCCCCGAGCTCGAGGCTGTCGTCGACCACCTCGACGTGCCGGCCGGCGCCGGCGAGCTCGAGCGCCGCGAGGATGCCGCTCGGCCCCGCGCCGACGACGAGCACGTCCGCCTCGCG
>DATIQP010000703.1:0-8475 GCA_035470765.1 Polyangiaceae bacterium
TGCACGGCGTCGCTCGTCGAGGGGCTGCGTGACGAGCAGGTGGAGGCACTGTTCCAGGCCGCCCGGCAGGCGGACTACGCGCAGATCGCCGAGGACGCACGGGCGGCGCTGGCCGAGGCGCCGGCGCGGCCCGACGACCAGGAGCGCGCCCAGATCGAAGCGAGCCTCGTGCACCTCACCAAGCGCATGGCGGAGGTCGCGACCATCGACTTCTTCGCCGCGCCGGGGCGCGAGGCGGCGGAGTCGCTCATCTCCACCCTCGCCAAGCGGGCGCGCAGCGACGCCGCGAAGAGAGCAGCCCCCGAGCCGAGCCCGAAGCGCGCCGACTACCAGAAGCGGACCTGGGTCACGCGCAAGAACGTCCACGTCGATCGCATCGCGAGCGCCTGGCTCATCAAGCGCTTCATCGACGACAAACCCACGTTCAAGCTCGTCGACGCGAAGGGCTACGAGCCGAAGAAGTCCGAGGTCACGTTCGACATGTTCGAGGCCACCTTCACCCACGTCGGCGATTGCTGCACCTTCGAGGTGCTCGTCGATCGATTCGGCCTGCGCGAGAGCGGCCTTCGGGCGATCGCCGAGATCGTGCACGACATCGACGTGAAGGACGGCAAGTTCGCGCGTCCGGAGGCGCCCGGCGTGGCGAGCCTGATCGCCGGCATCGCCCTCTTGCACCGCGACGATCTCGAGCGCATCGCGATGGGCTCGACCATGCTCGACGCGCTCCTCGAGCTTCATCGCCGGAAGCGCTGAGGCCTGGCGAACCCTTTTTGGCTCGCGCGGGCTCCTACTCCCATCGGAGCACAGCGATGAGCAAACGCGCACTCGTGATCGGTGGCGGTTTCGCAGGCGTCGAAGCGGCAATCTTCCTGCGCAAGCACGGCCTCGACGTCACGCTCGTGACGGAGCGGCCCTACCTTTGGATGTACCCGACGTCGATCTGGGTCGCGACGGGCGAGGTGCCGCCCGAGCGGGTCCAGCTCGACCTCGGCGCGGTGGCCGCCAAGCACGGCTTCCAGCTCCAGCAGGCCAAGGTCGAGTCCGTCTCCGGAGCGTCGCGCAGCGTGCGCGCCGGCGGAGAGACGCTCCAGGCCGACTACCTGGTCATCGGCCTCGGCGGAGGTCGCCTCGCGCCCAAGGGCGCCGAGCACACGTTCACCATCAGCGCGGCCCCCGCCGCGACCGAGACCTACCGCGACGCGCTCCAGGCGTTGATCGACAAGGGCTCCGGTCGGATCGCGATCGGCTTCGGCGGCAATCCCAAGGACTCGTCCGCCGCGCGCGGCGGCCCGGCGTTCGAGCTCATGTTCAACGTCGACAGGCTCCTCCGCCGTCGCGGTGTGCGCGACCGCTTCGAGCTCACCTTCTTCGCGCCGATGCCGGTCCCCGGCGAGCGCATGGGCAAGAAGGCCGTCGTCGCCGTGAAGAGCATGTTCGAGAAGCTCGGAGTCCAGACGCGCTACGGCAAGAAGATCGCCTCGTTCGACGTGGGCGGCTCCGTGGTGTTCGAGGACGGATCGCGGCTCGAGTCGGATCTCACCATGTTCATCCCCGCCGTCGACGGGCACCCGCTCCTCAAGGCGTCCGATCTGCCGCTCAACGACGCCGGGTTCGTCCGGATCGACGAGGGCTGCGCCGTCCCCGGCTTCGAAGGCGTCTTCGTGATCGGAGACTCCGCCGCGCTCGAGGGCCCGCCCTGGCGCGCCAAGCAAGGGCACATGGCCGAGGTCATGGCGCGCGTCGCCGCCGCCAACATCGCGGCGATCGAAGCCGGCGATCCGGCGCGCGAGAGCTACTTGCCGCACATGAGCATCATCTGCCTGATGGACATGGGCAACGGCGCCGCCTACGTGAAGCGAGACGACGCGACCGAGACGATGGTGCCGATGCCGGTCTTCGGGCACTGGGCGAAGAAGGGCTGGGGCGGCTACTACAAGCTGTCGAAGCTCGGACGCGTGCCGAGGCTGCCGGGGATGTGAGCGCGCTCCCGTGCCCCTGTGCGGCCACGGAGCCTGCACGATCGCTGGCTGCGACGGGTGACATGACAAGAGCGCGTCGACCGTGGCGCGCTTGTCACGCCCGGGAAGTCCACGCACGCTTCGCCGAAGAACGCCTCGGGATTCGAGAACGCGAGAGGCGGAACGAACGAAGCGAGCGTCACGTGCGTGGGCGTATCGAGTCGATCGCTCCGCGCCATGAGCAATTCGGCGGCACGCCGACGACGTTTTGACCATGGTCCGCGCGGCGCGCGTGGCGCACGCTCGTCGTCATGAGGGGCGCCTTCACCGCCGTATCTCCGTCCTTGCTTTGCTTGGTTGCGCTCGGCTGCGTAAACCACGCCTTCGCGCCGCCACTCCGAATGCTCTCTCTCGAGTCGCCGGGGGCGCTCGCGCGCGGCGAGACCGGCGTTCAGGTCGACGGCGCGTCGCACAGCACCACGTGGGAAGGCGCCATCGACAACGGCGCGCTCCGCGTCCGCCACGGCTTCGGCTCGGGCATCGAGGGCTCGGTCGAGACCTCGGTGATGTGGTACCGCGACCTCGATCTGGTCCCTCGCTACGCCATCCTGAACAGGGTCGGATTGAAGTACTGCTTCGACGACATCCACGGATGCCCCATCGCCCTGACGGGCGGACTCGGCGGTGGCGCCTACGATCAGGGCGGCGTCGCCGGAGGGGACCTCGGGCTGCTCCTCGGCTACGACAACCCGTATTTCGTCCCGTTCTTCCACGTGCGGGCCACCGTGACCGCCGTCATCGGCCCCGCACCCGTCTATGACGGGAGCGCCTACAGCTGCAGCACGACGACGCAGACATGCCCCGTCTACAACACGCCCACGGGCTCCTTTGGGTTCTTCGGGACGCTCGGCTTCCGCATCCCGATCTCCTTCGGAGAAGAGAGCGGCACGCGCCTGGGTCTCCTCGCCGCCGTCCAGCTCGGCTCGCTTCAGGACGACAAGACAGGCGAGCTCGTCGGCTCACTCGGCGGCGGCGTCGAGATCACGTTCGGGGGCCCTACACGCGCGGAGAAGGCCGCGCAGCCCGATCCCGACGAAGAGGGTGCGCCGGGCGTCGCAGCGGACTCACTGGAAGCTCGCTGAGCCGTACGCGTACTGGAACGCGGTCAACTGGAGCGGGTACTGCCCGGCCGTGAAGAACACGTCGTGCTCCTGACCCCAAAATACGTTTCCGGTCACCCCCTTCATCGGCCCGAGGAGGGCCTTCGGGATCGTGCCCGTGCCCGTCGCCGCGTCGAAGGTGCAATAGACAGCCCACGTCTTGCCGTTGAGATCGGCGGTCAACTCGACCACCGCGCTCGCACCCGTCTCGCCGTTCGACCACGTCGCGGTGACGTCGGAGCTCGTCGCGATCGTGAACGGGTTCGGTGGTGAGGTCAGCGTGATCACGCCGGGCATCGTGACGGTCTTCGGACCAAACGCCGGGACTTGACCGCCCGAGGCGGAGACGCCCATGACGTCGCCCTTCACGAGGCCCCCGTTGCCGTAGTTGTAGAAATAATAGGGGTTGCTCTGCGGGACGGTCGTGCCGGTCTGGCCGAGCGGACCGCCCGTGATGGTGAGGGTGCCAGCGCCCAGATTCATGGTCGTGGGTGGGGGCGAGGGGCAGTCGTAGACCAAGCAAGCACCACTGCTCGTCACGATGCATCCTTGGTTGGCTTGCGTCGTGTCCGAGAAGAATTCGCCGACGAACACGGCCCCCGATGACGGTGTGGAGTTGTCCTGCTCGAAGTAGAGGTAGCCGAGCGGCTTGGCATCAGTGCCCGCGTCAACGGGTGGCGGGGAAGCGACGTCGACGAGCGCGCCGTCTTTTTGGATCGAAGCGTCGAGCGACGCGCTGCCGTCGTTCGCGGACGCGTCACTCTTGGAGGCGTCGATGACTCCGCCACAGCCTACGAGCCACACCGCCACCACCCCAACGTGTGCTCTGGTCATGGGCCCTCCTCTTTGTTCGGGTCGAGTGTACTCGATGCGCGCGGCGGGGGCAGTGCGCGAGATGAGACCGAGCTCACTCGTAGTGCAGGGCGACGCTCGCGATGACGCACATTGCGGCGACTCCGAGGGCGACCGTGGACACGGCCAGGAGGACGTCGGTCGTGACGAGCGTCGCTGCTGCCGCAAAACGAACGAGGACGAAATCGTGATGTCGAGCCTCAGTGGGCCTCGCGGAGCCGCTATTTTTTGATCGCGCGGGCGAGCGCGTAGCGCGTCACGCCGAGCGCGGCCGCCGGTCGGCCATGTGCCAGTGGTGGAGGTCGAGCATCGCGGGCACCCGTCACGCCACGCGCTTCGCCACGACGACCGCCTCGAGCCCGCCTCCGAACAGGAGCGTGCGCGCCGGCATGCCCACCTCGGCGAAGGCCGCCTCGATCTCCGGGGGCCGGAGGAAGTGGTTGCCCTGCACGTGCTCGCTCAGGTTTTGCACCGCCATCGCGCGCATCCGCGGATCGCGCAGCTGTTCGAGCTCGGCGGGCCAGGCGGGCTCCCAGATGACGGCGACGCCCCCGGGCTCGAGCGCGTCGCGAAGCAGCGGGAACACGCGCTCGCGCCGGTCCCAGACGTGGTGCAGCGCCCGGTTCATCGCCACGAGCGCCACCGGCTCGAGGGGCGCGTGCTCGTAGATGTCTCCGGCCAGGAACGTGAGCCGCTCGCCGAGACCCTCGCGGCGCGCCTGCTCGGTGGCCTGGCGCACGTTCTCCTCGAAGCCGTCGAGCCCGATGCCGCGAAGCGCGGGGAACCTCGCGGCGAGCCGGCGCAGGTACCACCCGTTGCCGCAACCCAGATCGAGGACGACGCCGCCGCGCGCCCCGACCTCGGCGAAGTCCGCGACGCCGGGCAGGACCTCGCGCTCGAAGAGCGAGCCGAAGGTCGCCTCGAGCATCGGCCCGAACCACGGCAGGATCGTCGCGCGCTCGGCGAGCACGCTCTCGCCCGGCCGCTCGCCGGTGCGCATCAGCCCCGCCGCCCGCTCGGCCATGTGCGCCCCGAGCACGGCCCCCACGGCGAAGGGCATGAGCGTGTCCGGCTCGCCCGGCAGGAACGCGCGGCCGAGCTCGGTGAGGGCGTAGCGCCCGTCACGGAGATCCACGTAGCCGAACCCGTACGCGGCCTCGCACCAGCGGAGCACGTACCCGGGATCGAGCGACCGCCGCTGCGCGAGCTCGGGTGGGCTCGCCGGCTGGTCGACCAGCGCCTCCAGCAGACCGTTCGCCACGCCGATGAAGGCAAGGTTGAGCGCCATGGCTCCCTGCGCCTGCGCGATCGTCGTCTTGCGGAGCTCCTCGGAAATCGTCATCTCGACCTCGTCTTGCGTTCGAGCCAGGACAGGCCCGTTGGATTCGGGCTCCCGACGGCGCGCCCCATCGTTACTACACCTCGAGCGGACGGCCGACCTCGATGCACCTTCGCCTCGTCCGAGCCCAGGCGCTTCTCAGCCGCGCGCGTCACGACGGATCGGGAATCCAAGTGGGGTGCGGGATCGCACGGTGACCCGCATCTCGGCGAGTCGTCGCGGGGACGCGCCGAGCCGAGCGCGCGTCAGTCGTCGATCGACTGATACGTCCCGGTCCAGAAGTCGGCGCCCACCGGGTTCGCGAACGTCAACGTGTCGGGCGAGCGCTGGATCATGAGGACGCCGACGAGATCCTCTTTCGGGTCGACCCAGAAGGACGTGCCGAACGCGCCGTCCCAGCCGAAGGAGCCCTCGCCGCGCCCGAGCTCGAGGCGGCGGGTGATGACGCCCAGGCCGAGGCCCCAGCCGCAGCGGTCCCAGAAATCCGGGAAGAACGGCGACGACGCCTTCTGCTCGGCGGTGACGTGGTCGGTCGTCATGATCTCCACCGAGGTGCGCGAGAGAATGCGGTCGCGACCGACCCTGCCCTTCCTGGCCAGCATCCGGCCGAACGCGCTCAGATCGGAGACCGTGGACACGAGACCGCCGCCGCCGCCCTCGAACGCGGGCGGGCGCGCGAACAGGCCGCCGCGCGCCGGGTCGCGCACGACGAGCTCGCCGGTCGAGAAGCTCGGGACGTAGCAGATTGGCAGGCGATCGAGCTTGCCCTCGGGGACGTAGAAGTCCGTGTCCTTCATGCCGAGAGGCTCGAAGATGCGCTCGCGGAGGAACGCGCCGAGGGGCTTGCCCGTCACGCGCGCGATGAGGACGCCCAGGATCTCGGCGGGCATGTGATAGAGCCACCGCTCGCCGGGCTGAGCCACGAGCGGCAGCGCGCCGAGGCGCTTCATGAAGTCCTCCGGCGTGCCGGCGAAGGGCCAGCCGGCGAGCGGTAGTCCCGCCTCGACGAGCGCGGCCTGCATCGGCGAGGTCGGCGCCGAGAAGAACACCTCGCCGTAGCCGCAACGAAACGTCAGCAGATCGCGCAGCGTGATCGCGCGCCTCGCGGGCACGGTGTCGTCCAGCGCGCTCTCGGGCGTGCGCAGCACCTTGCGGTCCGCGAGCTCCGGCAGCCACCGGTCCACGGGCTCGTCGAGCCGGAGCCTGCACTCCTCGACGAGGGTCATCGTCGCCACCGCGGTGATGGGCTTGGTCATCGACGCCAGGCGGAAGATGGTGTCGTGCCGCATCGGGACGTTGCTCTCGAAGCCGAACGTGCCGATCGCGTCGACGTGCTCCTCGCCGCGCCGGCTGACGAGCGTCACGAGACCGGGGACGCGGCCGCTGTCGACGTGGCGGCGCATCGCGTCGTGCATGCGGTCGAGCCGTGAGGGAGAGAAATGCGGGGTGGTCATGCGACGTGAGAGTGCATCGCGCAGGCCATCCGGAGCCTCGCGTCGCCACCTCTTCCGGCGCGCCGTGGAAATGGCCGCGGTCACTTCACGGCGCGCTTCGCGAGCTCCATCGCCGCAGCCGCACCTGGACCATGTTGCGTTCGATCGCCTCGCTCCCGGGCCATCTACCGCACCACGCCGGAGGGGCGCATCTTTTGCTCGAGAAGCCAAGGGCGCTCGATGGCAAGCTCGTCGAGTGGCTCGAGAAGGTCACCGACGACCGATACCAAGGAAGGACGTGAGTCATGAAAGGAGCGGTTCTTCACGGTGCGCGCGACGTGCGTTTCGAGGAGCGGGACGCGCCGAAGATCGTCGACCCGACCGATGCCATCCTCCGGCTCTCGGCCACCTGCATCTGCGGCTCGGATCTGTGGCCCTATCGAGGCATCGACGCGCCGAGGGAGCCGACCCCGATAGGCCATGAGTACTGCGGCATCGTGGAGGAGGTCGGCCGCGCCGTCACGTCGGTGAAGCCAGGCCAGTTCGTCATCGGGTCGTTCTTCGCGTCCGACAACACCTGCCCGCATTGCCGCGCGGGGTATCAGACCTCGTGCGAGCACCGGCAGCTCGTCGGGGGCGCGCAGGCGCCGATGCTTCGCGTCCCGCTCGCCGACGGCACGTTGGTCGCGACGCGCGACGTCCCCGCAGCCGATCTCGTTCCGAGCATGCTCGCGGCGTCCGACGTCCTCGGGACTGGGTGGTTCGCCGCCGACGCAGCGAACGTGAGGCCGGGGGTGACGGTCGCCGTCGTCGGCGACGGCGCGGTCGGTCTCCTCGCGGTCCTCTCCGCCAGGCAGATGGGCGCGGAGCGGATCATCGCGATGAGCCGTCACGAGGCGCGCCAGAAGCTCGCGCGCGAGCTCGGAGCGACGGACATCGTGACCGAGCGCGGTGACGAGGGCGTCGCGCGCATCAAGGAGCTGACGAAGGGGGTCGGTGCGGACGCGGTGCTCGAGTGCGTGGGCACCGCGGAGTCGATGCAGCAGGCGATCGGCGCCGCCCGTCCCGGTGGCTACGTGAGCTACGTCGGCGTCCCGCACGGCGTGCAGCTCGACGGCCAGAAGCTCTTCTTCACCCACGTGCACCTCCACGGCGGCCCCGCGCCGGTGCGGCGATACCTGCCGCGACTCATCGAGCTGATCGAGAGTCGCAAGATCGACCCCGGGAAGGTCTTCGACCTGACGCTGCCGCTGGAGAAGGTGGCGGAAGGCTATCGCGCGATGGACGAGCGGCGCGCCATCAAGACGCTCCTGCGTCCGTGACGACACGCTCGAGCGGGCATCGTTACCCGCCGCACCTGGCTGCTCGCGCGGGGAGGTGAGACCCTCGCGGAACGGCCGAACCCCGTAGTATGTTGGGCGTCGATGCACGGGGAGCTCGAAACCGACTATCTCGTCGTGGGTGCGGGGGCCGCGGGGATGGCGTTCACCGACGCGCTCCTCTCGCATTCGGACGCAACCGTCACCATCGTGGATCGCGGCCATGCGCCTGGGGGCCACTGGCTCGACGCCTATCCTTACGTTCGGCTCCATCAGCCGTCCGCCTTCTACGGCGTCGACTCCGTGCCGCTCGGACAGGACGCCATCGACACGACCGGGACGAACGCGAGCTTCTACGAGCTCGCCGGCGCCGACGAGCTGAGGGCCTATTACGAGCGGGTCATGCACCGCCAC